>DASSUE010000148.1:0-7606 GCA_035707305.1 Gemmatimonadales bacterium | reverse complement strand
GGAGTTCACGACCTATGCCATCCGCCATCCCGAGATCCGGCGGCGGGTGGCCAAGGAGCATCGGCGTATAGTCGCCGCGGTGGCCCGGTCGCTCGAGGAGGCTTCCGAGCGCACCGGCGCCACGCTGGCCCTTCCCGCGCGGAACCTCGCTCTCATGCTCACCGCCATCGGCAGCGGTGTGCGGATCGAGCGGGACCTGGACCCGGACGATACCCCCACCGACCTGATGGAAACCGCAATGGAGCTCTTGATCCGGGCTGCCGCTCGGAAGCGCGCCCGGCTGGTGAAGGGAGCCGCACGATGAGCACCACGATGGAAGCCCAATCCCCGCCCGACACGGGCTACGAGGAGATCCGCCGCCGGCACCAGGCGCACTTCTTCCAGCAGCTCGGTCCACATATCGATCGACTCGGCTGGACCGGCGACCAACTCCGCGCTGAGCGCGAGCGCCGGTTGCGTGCACTGCTCCGTGCCGCGATGGAGCGTTCCGCTTGGCACCGGAACCGCCTCCCGTACTCGTACTCGTACCTGAACGCGTTGACCGAATCCGACCTGTCCCGGATCCCGCCGATGAGTAAGGCCGATCTGATGGCCAACTTCGATCAGATCGTCACCGATCCGCGGATCACGTTGGATCTCGCGAACCGGCACGTCGCCGGGCTCACCCGCGACTCGTATCTATTGGACGAGCATCACGCGATCGCCTCGGGCGGTTCGAGCGGCAAGCGGGGCGTGTACGTGTACGACTGGAACGGCTGGGTCGACTGGACGCTGCTCTGCCTTCGCTACCTGCTGCGGCTGCGCCAGCGCGCCCCTGCGACTGCTGATGAGAGTGTGACCGCGGTGGTCATGGCCGACGTCGCGTCGCACGGCTCGAGCGCGTCGCCCCAGTGTTTCCGCGATGCGTTCCAGGGGACCAGGCTGATCCGCTTCCCGAGCAGCCTCCCGATGGACGAGATCCTGGGCGGTCTCAACCGGACTCGGCCCGGTGTCCTGATGGTGTATCCGTCCATCCTCATGCAGCTGACCGCCGCGGCGCGCCAGGGTGAGCTGCACATCGCGCCGAAGCTGATCTGCACCTCCGCAGAGCCCCTGTTGCCGGAGATTCGCGCCGCGGCGCACGAGCGGTGGGGCGCGCCGATCGTCAACATGTGGGGGACCAGCGAGGGTGGGGCGATCGCGTGCGGATGCGGCGCCGGGAGCGGCATGCACCTGAGCGACGACCTGCTGGTCGTGGAGCCGGTGGATGCCGACGGAAATCCGGTGCCGCCGGGCACCCGTTCGGCGAAGCTCTACCTCACGAACCTATTCAACCACGTCATGCCGCTGATCCGCTACGAGCTGACCGACGAGGTCACGCTCGCCACCCGCGCGTGTCCCTGCGGATCCGCGCACCGGCTGGTGGAGGACGTGCAGGGCCGGCTGGAGGACCGCTTCGTCTACGAGGGCGTGGCGCCGGTGCATTCCCTGCTCTTCCACACGGTGCTCGATCCGGTGCCCGCAGTCGTCGAGTACCAGGTGCGCCAGACGCCGCGCGGCGCCGACATCGTGGTGGTGCAGCGCGGTCAGGCAGATCTCGACCGCCTCGCCCGCGAGATCGAAGCCGCGCTGGCTCGCATCGGCGTCGCGACCCCGGCGGTCACGGTTCGTCCGGTCGACCGCATCGAGCGTCCGGTAAGCGGCAAGCTCAAACGGTTCGTGCCGCTCGCTTCGTAGTTGCCCAGCGGCAGGGTTGCGCTCCTACGGGCGCCACCCCGCGGCTGCGCGTTCGAGCGTAAGCGAGGAGGGGCGACTCCAGAGGGGCGCATCAGAACGAGGCGAGGAGACCCAGGCGGCAGTTTGCCTGGGGCTCCGAGCGTCGAGTTCTGCAGCGCCCCGGCGGAGCCGCCCCTCCCGCGAACGCCTAGCGGACCCGCTTGGTGCCGAACGCGCTATGCTGCACGACCGTGCTCGGCGCAGACTCGCCGTGCGGCACCGCGAACACCAGCTTGCGGGTCCAGCCGAGCTCCAGCTCGACCACCGTGCCGGACGCGTCGCGCGACGTCTTCCACGACTTCGCCTTGGGCGGCTCGTCGTCGTTCGCGGCCACGGCCGCCTGGACCAACTCGTCCGCTGGATCGGCCGTGAGCGTCAGCTTGGCGCAGGTGCGGCACTTCCCCTGATGAATGTCCTTGGTGCACACGAGCCGCCCGCACCAGTGGCATGCCATCCGATGCTTCTCGCACGCGGCCTTGCCGCACACCCCGCAGGGCTTTGCGGCGGCGAGCGAGTAGTAGAGCCCGTCCACGTGGCACACCGTGCGGTGCTTCTCGCACACCGGCGCGCCGCCCCGGTCCGCCAGCGGGGCCATGTGCCGGTGGCAGTGGCGATCGCCGACCATCTCCTCGTTGCAGGTGGCGCTGTGGCGGTGGCAGACGTGCGATCCGCAGGTGGCGCAGGCGTACACCTCGTCGGTCGCGAGCACGGCGTCCGGCTCCTCGGCGCAGGTGTCCCGGTGCTTCTCGCAGAGGAGGCGGCCGCTCGCGTCGGAGCGGCGGAGATGGCGGGAGCAATGGATCAGGTTGTCCACCGCGCACGCGGTCTGGTGCATCCGGCAGACGTTGCGCTCGCAGCTGGAGCAGCGCACCACTTCGTCCACGCCCACCGGCTCGCTGGTCCCGCCCTCGCACACCGTCGCGCAGTCGGCGCAGAGCCAGCGCGCGCCTTTCGGTGCGCCGTCCGCGGTGCGGACCCCGTGCTTCTTGCAGATGGCCGCGCTGCACCGGGCGCAGGAGATCGCGCACACCGGACACACGTTGTGGCGACGCTCGTCGCAGCGGGCGGAGTGATCCGTGCAATGGTTGTTGCCGCAGGAATCGCAGACCTTGGCGTGCTCGGCGCAGGTGAAGTGGCCGCCGGTGGCACAGCGAGCGAGCCCGTGAGACCCACAGTCCACGGTGCCACACACCGCGCACCATTCGCTGCAGCGGTCGCACGCAGCGTGGCCGCTCCGGCATACCCGCACCTCGCGCGGCTCCGCGCCGCAGCCGGGGCAGCGCAGGATCCAGCTTCCCTCGCCGGATAGGAGCCGTGTAGCGGAGATCGCGGCTTGATGCCCGTGATCGCCCTTGAGCAGCCAGGTGGTGCGCTGAGCCAGTGCCCTCCATTCCACTAGCTGCAACGGGTGGACCGTCACCCGTACTTGGTACCGGTACTGTTCTTCTTCCTTCCGCCGCTCCAGCTCGTGCTCCAGCGCGGCGACCGCGTCGCCGGTGTCCTCCTCGTCGCCCCTGGCCTCCTCGTGCTCCTGGATGATCGCTCGGTAGTAGCGGTCGAGCCGGGTCAGCTCGGCGGCGAGCGCGAACTCGGCTTCGACCCGGAGCCGGCCGAGGTCTTCCGCGAGTTGCTTTTCCAGCCGGCCGAAGAGGAGCGGGAGCAGCTCGCCCACCGGACGAGCCTTCGCTTCGCGGGTACCGGCGGGCGGCGCGGCCCCGGGGGCGGCATCGCCCTCGACCGCCGAGAGAGGGAGCGAGACGCCGGTAGAGAGGTCCACCGGCTCCGACTCTATGAGCCGCTCCTCGAGCCGGGGGCCGGCCTGGATCGCGACCCGCGCGAGCAGCCGGCCGATCGGGAGGATCGTGATCTCCGCCGAATCTGTCTCCGCGTCGGCGCCGTCCAGCCGCGCAGGCAGCTCGATCTCACCGGGCGACGGGTCGATCGTGGGTCGCAGGTAGCCGCGCTGCTCCCGCACGCCGCGGCTCCGGATCGCCGCGACCAGCCGCTCGAAGACTAGGCTGCCGAGCGCGAGCAGCTCGGCGTCGGGATCCTCGTCGAGCGCCTCGGGAGTGAGCGCGATCTTGACCGAGTCCGCGCCCCAGAGCGTCCGCTCGCCGGCCGGGACCTCGAACTCGAGCAGCGCGTCGCCGTGCTCCATCAGGAGCGCGCCGACCAGCGCGGTGTACTTCTCGAGCAGGTGTCGCGGGCGGAGGTCGAGGGTCATGTGGTGCCTTCCGTCACCGTGCGCGCGACCGAGCGAGGCTACCGTGGGCACCTGGGCTCGAACGGCACGCAAGGACAGGGAGATTCACATGAGATACAGGAAACTACTCGCGCTGGCCCTCGGGCTGGTGGCCGCATCCGGGACCGCGGCGGCGCAGGAGACCCAGGACACCGGCCGGGCGCCCGCGCCGCAAGTAGACTCCAACCGGATGGACACCGGGGTCGAGACCGGGGTGATCGCGCCGGGAGCTCCAGACACACAAACCGTTGCGGGAGAGATTCGCAACCCGGAGACCGCGAGCGTCCGGTTCATCGACACCCAGGGCAACTGGATCGGCACCGCCCGGCTCATGCAGACCAGCAAGGGCATCCTGGTCGAGGCCGACATCCGCGGCCTGCCGCCGGGGGAGCACGCGTTCCACATCCACCAGACCGGCAAGTGCGAGGCGCCGTCGTTCCAGTCGGCGGGCGACCACTACGCGCCGGAGAAGAACCAGCACGGTTTTCTGGTGAACTCGGGTCCTCACGCGGGCGACATGCCGAACGCGCAGGTGCTCCAGAGCGGGCTGCTCCAGGTCGAGGTGTACAACCCGTCGGTGAGTCTGTCCGGCGGCAACGCGCCGCTGCTGGATGCGGACGGCTCCGCGCTGGTCATCCACGAGAAGGCCGACGACTACCGCTCGCAGCCGTCGGGTGAAGCCGGCGACCGGATCGCCTGCGCTGTCATCTCGCAATAGCAATATTCGGAGGGGCGAGGACTCCTTCAGGGCGCTGCGGAGCTCGGTCGCCGGAACCCGGCGCGCTCGTGGATGATCCGCTCGTCACGCGGCGCCGGCGCCGGTTTCCGGCGCTCGCTCCAAGGCACCCCTCCGGAGCCCTCGCCCCTTCGAATGCTGCGCCTACGCTGCCAGCGGCGCGGCCGGATCGGCTGAGAGCTCGACCAACGCGAGCGGCAGTCGATCGGCCTGGGCGGTGAGGCTCACAGCGCGTCCGGCGGCAGTGACCCCGGTGATGCGATACAGCGGCCCGTAGTCGGGGTGCATGCCAGCGGGCTGTACGTCCGGCCCACCGCTTAGCGACTCCAACAACTCGCTCACGTGCAGGCCGAGCTGCTGGCGGGCGGATTCGACGCCGGGGGCAAGCGTCATCTTCACGGTCCCGTAGCCGAGCCGGAGCCGCGCGGGCACGGTGAGCGCGGTGAACTCACGCTCGAGCCGGCCAGCTGCGTCCTCCGCGGCCACCGCCGACGCACGCTCCTCTTCGTCCAGCGCGGCGGTGCGCTCCGCGGTCATACGCTCGCCCAGCTGGTCCATCTTCTTCTCAAAGTCGTCGTCCGAGTCGCTTTCCAGCCAGAGCTCGCCGAGCAGCCCCTCGAAGCTTTCGCCTTCGTCGTCGTTCATCCGCTCCAGGATCAGGTCCAGCTCGCCCACGACCAGCTCGAACAGCCGGATCTTGGTATGGAGCAATCGCAGGATGTGCGACTCCACTGTGCCCTTCGCCGCGTAGTTGTGGAGCTCCACCTCGCGGGTCTGTCCGAACCGGTGCAGCCGGCCGATCCGCTGCTCCACCATCATCGGGTTCCACGGCAGCTCGTAGTTCACCAGCTGGTGGCAGAACTGCAGGTTGAGCCCCTCGGCGCCGGCGCGGGTCGCGATCAGCACGCCGCGCGGCTCGTTCCGGAACGTGGTGAGAGCCTTGTGGCGGCGGTGGCGATCGAGGCTCCCGGTGAAGACGATCGCGGGGCGGGCAAGCTCGTCCACCCGATCCGCGATCAGCTCGACGGTGGGGATGTGCTCGCTGAAGACCACCACCCGCTCGGGCGACGCGGTGAGCAGATTCGACAGCTCCTCCAGCTTGGCGTGAGTAATGACGCCGCCGGCCTGGTCGGCCAGCTCGCGCGCGCGGAGCCGGAACTGCGGCAGCACCATCTCGCCTTCGCTCAGGGACTGCAGGGATGTGGCGAGCGCGGGTGAGGAGGAGCAGAGCCGCTGCGCGAGGCGGAGACACTCGAGGAAGTAGATCCCCTTCCCCGTCCTCGGCTTCGTGCGCCTCCTATCAATGTTGTTTTCCGCGTCTTCCGTGCGTTTTTCCGTGTTTTCCGTGGTTCGGCTGAACCCTTCCTTATATAGGGCCCTGAGGAGGCGCGCGGTGGCCGCGTAGAGCTCGGCTTCGGGGGCAGTGAGCTCGATCGGCGGATGCCGGGGACGCCGGGGCGGCAACGACATGACGTCGGCGACGCTGGCGCGCCGCGTCCGTATCATGACCCGCGACGTGAGATCCCGCAGCGCCTCCGCCTGCTTTACCTCTCGGGTATCGCCTCCGCTCACGTACGCCCGTTGAAATTCGCGCCACGTCCCTAGGTGCCCCGGCCGAAGCAGCGTCACCAGGTTGTAGAGCTCGCGAAGGTCGTTCTGGATCGGGGTGGCGCTGAGGAGGAGCAGGTAGTTCCGGCGGATCCGCTGCAGGAGCTGATAGCGCGCGGTCGTGTGGTTCTTGCACTTGTGCGCCTCGTCCACAATCACGAGGTCCCACCGGTGGCGGAGCAGCTCCTGCGCATGCGCGTCCTGCCGGGCGCGGTCGTAGGAGGCGATCGCGCGGGTGGTGTCGTCCCACTCGTCCGGCGTTTCGATCGGGATGAACGTCTCGAAGAACTTCTGCGCCAGCTCGTCCACCCACTGGGTCACGATGCTCGCCGGCGTGAGGATCAGGATCCGGCGGGCCAGCCCGCGGACGGCGAGCTCCTTGAGGATGATGCCGGCCTCGATGGTCTTGCCGAGTCCCACCTCGTCGGCCAGGATGGCGCGCCCGCTCATGGGCGGCTGGAGCACCTGTTGGGCGACCCGGATCTGGTGAGGGAGCTCCTCGATCCGGTTGGTGCTGAGGGTTACGAGCCGGTCGAACGCCGGGAGCAGTGCAAGCTCCTCGGCGGCCCGGCGGACACGGAGCCAGGCGCCGCTGGTCGGCGGCCGCTCGAGCGCGGCGCCGAAGCGGGCGAGGGAGTCGGGGTCAACCTCCCAGGAGGTGCCGGGAGCCGGGACTGTCATGGGGATGCTGCATTATGGCGAGGCGGGCGGGTGATATGGGAGGGGTAGTGGTGCCGGCGGCGAAGCAGGCAGCTGGAGAAGGACCGGGATGGGTACGCTCCGGCCGTGCGCATGCAAAAGTGAATTGCGACAGAAACGGGCGTTTTCTGTCGCAATTTGGTCGCCGGCGAGGCCAGTTTTCCCCTAGTCCACGCTCAGACCGACTGCCACATTGGATTGTCTCGCGCGAACCGGCTCGGCGAACCGAGTCGTGCGCCACGCGCGCGCTTTCGCCGTCCGATCATTGCGGCAAGCGGAATCGACCGGGCTTATGCAGCACAAGCAGCAGATCTCCCGGCTTATGCGACTTAGCGTCGGTAATGCTTAACGCGCTGGCGGTACAGCCACTTGTTTGAACTGGGAGATGCGCTGACCGCCGGCTCGATACGCACGCAGTCGAAGTGCTAGTTAGCAACTGTGTTGTCAAACGGCCCCCGGGGCCGGCTGCCAGTGGGTGTTGGCGCGGACCATGGCGTTGAGGATGACGAGGAGTTTCCGCATGCACGCCGTGAGCGCGACCTTGGCCGGTTTGCCGGCGGCGCGCA
>DASSUE010000147.1:0-16256 GCA_035707305.1 Gemmatimonadales bacterium | reverse complement strand
ATAGAGCGCGCCGCTCACGAAGAGCAGTGGGAACAGCACGACGTTGATGATCCCGCCGAAGTTCTCCACCGACGAAAGCCGGGATGCGATGAGCAGGCCGATCGTGGCACTCGCCACCGCCGCCAGCGCGAGGGCCCCGATCCCCCGTCCGACCGAGCTCCATTCGACGCCGATCACGAGGGGTGCCGAGAGCAGCACGATCCCGCCCTGCAGCAGACCTACCAGCGCGGCCGACAGGGTTCGCCCGGCCAGCAGCGCTCCCGTGCCCGACGGGCTCGCCAGCATGAGGCGGAGCATGCCGAACTCCCGGTCGTACACGGTCGAGATCGCCGTGAGCGTGCCGCCGAAGAGCGCGCCCATCACGACCCCGCCCGGGTAGGCGAATGCATGATATGGGATGCCGCCTTCGAGTCGCGCGATCGAGTTGAAGCCGACGCCGACCAGCAGCACCCAGATGAAGGGACGCACCACCCCGGCCAGGATGCGGCTGCGTTGCCGCACGCTCCGGATGAGATCGCGGACGACGATGCCCCGGACGGTTGCGAGAGCGCTCATGCCTGCGTCCTCGCGAAATAGACGTCCTCGAGGGCGGGCGGACGCAGTGCGAAGCGGCTGACGCCCGGCGTCTCTGCTGCCAGCTCGCTCACCCGGGCGCGCCCGCTCGCCAAGCCCACTCGCCAGCCGCGCTCGGTGCGCTGAACGCTGCGCGCGAGTGACTCCGCCTCGAGCCGCCCGACCAGGGTTTTGGCCCCGTCGCCTTCGATCTCCGCAACCTCTTCGCCGATCGACGCGCAGAGCGCCGCCGGGCGATCGTCGGCCACGACCCGCCCCCCGGCCAGCATCACGACCCGGTCGCTTGGCTCGGCTTCGGACAGGTAGTGAGTCGAAAACAGCACCGTGACCCCGCGCTCGCGCCGCTCGCTCTCGAGCAGCGCCCACATGCGCTCGCGGTGCTCGGGATCGAGCCCGACCGTCGGTTCGTCCAGGATGAGAAGTTCCGGCTGGTGGAGCGTCGCGCGCGCGATGTCGAGCAGGCGTCGCCAGCCGCCGGACAGCTGCCTGGCCGGCTGCCGAGCCCGCTGGCGCAGGCCGGTGCGTTCGATGGTCTGACGCACGGCCGCCTCACCCGAGGCGGCACCGAGTCCGGCCAGCCGCGTGGCGAACCGGAGGTTTTCCTCGACGGTCAGCAGCCCATCGACGCTCGGCTCCTGAAAGACGAGGCCAAGCCGTTTCCGTACTCGTCGTCGCTCACGCAACGTGTCGTGGCCAAAGATCCGGGCCGATCCGCGGGTTGGCGCGAGCAGCGTCGCCAACAGCAGCATCGTGGTGGTCTTTCCGGCGCCGTTCGGACCCAGGAGGCCGACGAAGGCCCCGGCCGGGATCCGGATCGAGAGCGCGTCCAGCGCCCGCGTAGTTCCGTGATCGCGGCCGAGCCCCTCGGTCTCGACGGCAGGTGCGCTCACGCGTTGGCGAGCTGTCGATACTCGAACTCTGCGCCTTCGGTCTCCTCCACTGCCGCGTCGATGATCCGGCGGAACGGCGTGAGGGTGCACACCGGGTCGGCGTTAGCCGCGTCGCCGGTCAGCGCGAATGCCTGGCATCGGCACCCGCCGAAGTCCACCGACTTTCTTGGGCACGTGCGGCAAGGCGCCTTCATCCACGCGTCGCCCCGGAACGCCTGGAAGCCGGGCGAGTCGTGCCAGATCCACTCCAGCGAATGATCCCGCACGTTGGGAAACGTCAGACCGGGAATGGAGCTGGCCGCATGGCACGGCTGTGCCAGGCCCTCCGGGCCGACGACGATGTAGAACCGGCCCCACCCACCGTAACAGGCCTTGGGGTAGGCCTCGTGGTAATCCGGCAGGACGAAGATCATCTGCATCCGGCCGCGGTACCGCGCGATGCGCTCTTCCGCTGTGGCCTTTGCCTGCGCGACCTGCTCCCGCGTCGGCATGAGCCACGATCGGTTCTTGAGTCCCCAGCCGTAATACTGCGTGTTTGCGAGCTCGAGGCGGTCGGCGCCCATCTCGGCTGCGAAGTCGATGATCTCCCCGATGCGGTCGAGGTTCTGCCGGTGCAGGACGACGTTGATGGTGAAGGCAAACTCGAGCTCCTTCACGAGCGCGATAGCCGCCCGCTTCTGCTTCACCGAGCTGACCCCCGCGATGCGCTCGGCGTGCTCCGGGTCCACGTCCTGCACCGAGACCTGAATGTGCTCGAGGCCGGCCTGCTTGAGCCGCTCGGCCCGCTGGCGCGTGAGCCCGAGCCCTGAGGTGACCAGCGTCTGATAGAATCCGAGGTCGTGGGCATGGGCGGCCAGCTGCTCGAGATCCTTCCGCACCAGGGGCTCCCCACCGGACAAGCCAAGCTGAAGCACGCCGAGGTCACGGGCCTGGGTGAACACACGCTTCCAGTCGTCGGTGGAGATCTCCCGGTCGGCCCGCACCAGCTCCAATGGATTCGAGCAGTACGGGCAGTGGAGCGGACAGCGATGGGTCAGCTCGGCCAGCAGCGTGGTAGGGCGTTCGGTGGTCATTGGATCAACTCCCGTGCCGCGAGGCCGGAGAGGTATTCAGTCACGTCAGCCGCGACGTCCGTGTGATACTTCTCGCCGAGAATGGCCGAGATTTCCGCCACGGTCCGCTTGCCGTCCACCAGCTCCAGTATCGCCTTGCCGGTTTCGTTGAGAAGCACCGCACCTTCGGGATAGAGCAGCACAGGGCGGTTTCGCACCGGGTCGAAGCTGAGCCGGGCGAGGCGCCAAAGCCGGGGCACCGAGGTGGCCGTGAGGCTCATGGCCTCCTCACCCATACGCATGATGAATGTTGTCGATCATCGCCCACAGCATGTCGAGCTTGAACCGGAGGGCCTCGAAAGCCTTCCGCTGGGTCTCGACTGTGGTGCAGTGCTGCTGGACGATGGCGAGCCCGTGGCGGACGTCTCGCGGAGCCTGTACCAGCCGGCTCTTGAAGTAGTCCAATCCTTCAGGCGGAATCCACGGGTAGTGCTTGGGGAACGCTTCGATCCGCTCGCCGTGAATCTTGGGGGCAAAGAGCTCGGTGAGCGACGCCGCCACGGCTTCGACCCACGGCTTCTGCCGGCAGAACGTCACGTACGATTCGCAGATGAGTCGCACCGCCGGAAGCACGTGACGCTCGTCCTCCATTTCCTCGCGGGGAACGCCGAGTGCCACGCCGAGCCGTATCCACAGCTCGATGCCACCGGTTCCGGGCGCGGTGCCGTCGTGATCGATGATTCGCTCGATCCACACCCGGCGCACATCCGGATCGGGACAGTTCATGAGGATCGCGGCATCCTTACGGGGAACGACCCGCTGATACGCGAGCCGGTTTGCCGCCCAGCCCTGGAACTGGCGGGGGGTGAGCTTGCCCTCGTACATGAGCCGGTGAAAGGGATGCTGCACGTAATACGAGCCGTGGAACGATCGCAGGGCGGTCTCCAGCTCCGCCGGCGTAAGCGGGCCGTCGAGTTCGGGGATCTGCGCGCGTGGTCCGGTTGCCAGCGCCGATGCGTTCAGTGTCGCGGTCATCGAGTCCATCCCATACGCGTCAGAGCTCGAACCTCATCCCATCCATCCCAACCACGAGCCCGGCCCGTTCCACTGCCAAACGCTCGGGTGAGTCCTCGATCAGGATCGGATTCGTGTTGTTGATGTGAACGTATACCCGCTGCTTTACCGGCAGGGAGGCAAGCCGCTCCAGGCTGCCGCCGGGTCCCGAGAGCGGCAGGTGGTCCATCTGGCGCGCGGTGCGGTCGCCGATGCCCAGCTGGATCAGCTCATCGTCGGTCCAGAAGGTCCCATCGAACAGCAGCAAATCGGCCTGGGCGAGTCGAGCGGCGAGGGCCTCGTCCAATTCCCCACAGGCCGGTGCGTACGCCAACGTGCCGCCCCCCGCCTTCCGCACCAGCAGGCCGACCGTATGGCCGGGCTCGTCGCGGGTGGCGAACCGGGGCGGACCCGCTGGCACGACGAACGCCTCGACCGACAGTCCGCTCTCGCCGTTGTCGCGATACCGAAGCGGAACCGCCTTCCCGAGCGGTAGCTCGACGGCGATCACCTCGGCGAACGCGCGGGTCACCGGCAGGAGTCTGGAGTCTCGTTCCAGGGTGGCGAGGGTCGCGCAAGTGGCCCAGAGCTGGAGCCGGCGCCCTTCGCGCAGCAGCACTAATCCGAGCGTGTGATCCAGCTCGGCGTCGGTCGCGACAATGCCTTCCAGCGGCACGTGGCGCTGGCCGGCGGGCGGTCGATCGGTGAGGCTGGCGAGCTGGTGGTGGACGTCGGGTGATGCGTTGAGCAGGAACCACCGCTGCCCATCCGCGCTCACCGCAACCGATGATTGGCTGCGGGGTCGGGCTCGTTCGGGGTCGGCCCGAGCGACCCGGCAGCGCGGACACCAGCAATTCCACTGCGGGAACCCGCCGCCCGCTGCCGTGCCCAATAGAATGACCTTCACGGGATCACCGACCCCCGGAAACTCGACGGGCTCGCTTTCGCGAGCCCGTCAGAGTGTTGCGGCTCGAACTTAGAGCGTCGCGACGTAGGCGGTGACTTCCATGGTCACGGCGACGATCTCAGCTTCGGGCTTGGTCCACATTGTCGTTCTCCTGAGGTTGATAAGTGGGTCTGGCTAACCCGACTCCCTACTTCTTGGGGGCTTTCACCCAGCCGGATCGGCCAGCGACCCGACGACGCCCTTAGTTTCGCACGCATCATGCCACCTGTATCAGCTCTAGTCCACCCCAGGTAACCGACTGTCAATCAGATAGTTAAGGTATCACACCCGAGGCTCAGGGGCCAACCCGAGATTGGGTGATGGCCCGCTCTCGCGGGTGATATCACCCACCTTCTCACGCAGGGGAGGTGGTCTCAGCCCTGGATTCCGAACTTCTTGAGGCGATAGCGGAGTGTGTCGCGGCTGATGCCGAGCCGCTGTGCCGCGCGGGTCTGGTTGCCACCCGCTTCCCGCATCGCCTGCTCGATCATGGTGCGCTCCCACGACGCGAGGTCCATTCCGGGCGGCGGGAGTCCAGGCAGCGGGGCCGACGCGTCCACCGGGGCATCAGCCCCCGCAGTCGGCTGCTCCCGCCCGTTTCCCCCTGCTGCCGCCCGCTCTCGTGCGCTCGTCTCGGTGTCCGCCGGCTGCGCAAGTGACAGGAGCTCGACGTCGAGCTCGGAGCCGCTACTCCAGAGGACCGCGCGCTCGATGACATGGCTGAGCTCACGGACGTTGCCGGGCCAGGGATAGGCGACGAGTCGCTCCCGCGCCGCGGTTGCGAAGCGTTTCACCGACTTGCCGTACTTGGCACTGAACCGGCGGAGGAACATCTCAGCCAGGAGGAGCACATCGTCCCCACGCTCTCTTAGGGGCGGGAGACGGATCGGGATGACCGCGAGCCGGAAATAGAGGTCTTTGCGGAAGCGGTCGCGCCCAGCTTCGAGCTCCAGGTCGCGGTGGGTGGCCGCGAGGATGCGAACGTCCACTTTGCGATCCCGCACCCCGCCGACCCGCCGAACCACCCGGTCCTCGATGGCCCGGAGCAGCTTGCCCTGGAGCGCGAGCTCGATGTCGCCGACCTCGTCCAGGAACAGGAACCCACCCTCTGCGGCTTCGAACAGGCCCAGCTTCGACTCCTTGGCGTCGGTGAAGGCTCCTCGCTCGTATCCGAACAGCTCGGCCTCCATCAGGCTCGCCGGCAGCGCGGTGCAGTTGACGTCGATGAAGGGCTTCGCTGCGCGCGGACCGGACGCGTGGATGGTCCGCGCGACCAGGCCCTTGCCGGTGCCGGTCTCACCGGTGATCAGCACGGGCGGGGTCTCGTCCAGCGCGGCGATCTGGCGGGCCCGGTCCATGACTGCCCGCATGGCCGACGACTGACCGACGATCCCGGCGAATGCCTGATCCTCACGCGCCGCCCGCCGCCGGTAGTACGACAGCTCCTGGCGCAGCAGCGAGTTCTCCCGGGCCCGGTCGGCCAGCAGCTTCAGCTCTTCCAGATCGAGCGGCTTCTTGACGTAGTCGAACGCCCCGAGCTTGACCGCCTCGACTGCTTGCTCGATCGAGCCATATGCGGTCATGACGATCACCGCGATGGCCGGGTCGAACTCGCGGATGCGCCGCAGCAGCTCGATCCCGTGCATGCCGGGAAGCCGCACGTCGGTGAAGACCACATCCGGGCGGATCCGCTCGAGCGCAGCTAGCGCCTCCTCGGCTTCCGCGGCCGTCTCCGCCTCGTATCCCGACTCGCCGAGAAACGCCTTCATCGCCCGGGCGAGCGTGCGCTCGTCGTCGACGATCAGTATCGTGCCGTCGCTCACGCGGTGGCTCCAGCCGGCTGAGCCGACAGCGCGGCGAACCGAAGCCGGATGGCGGTGCCGGTGCCGACCGCGCTTTCGATCTCGAGCGTGCCGCCGTTCTGCTCTACATAGCGTTTGGCGATGGCGAGACCCAGGCCGGTTCCCTCGGGCCGGGTGGTGAAGAACGGCTCGCAGACTTGCGACAAAGCGTCGGGTGGAATGCCGCGTCCGGTATCGCGGATCTCGAGCACGACCACCCGCTCGCCCGCACCCGCATCGGCCCGACCCTGCCGAGCCGAGATCGACAGCCTGCCCCCCTCCGGCATCGCGTCGATGGCGTTGGACACGATCTCGACGACCGCCTGCTCCAGTTGCATGGGATCCAGCCGGATCTCCGGAAGGTCCGCCGGCAGCGAAACCGCCAGCTCGATCTGGTGCTCCTTCAACAACTCGCTGAAGCTGAGGAGGACTCCTTCGACGAGCTGCGGTAGGCGTTCCACCAGCGGGCGGAACGGAGCCGGCCGAGCGAAGCTGAGCAGGTGGCTGATGCGCCGGTCCAGGCGATCCACCTGCTCGAGGATGGCATCGAGCTGTTCCAGAGCCCCCGGCGACTCGGATTTCCTCCGGGCGAGTTGGGCCGACGCGCGGAGGCTTGCGAGCGGGTTACGCATGCCGTGCGCCACCGCCGCGGCCATCTCGCCAATGGACGCGAGCTTGCCGGTCTGGACCAGCTCCGCCTGCGTGCGCTGGAGCTGTTGGGTCATTCCCGCGAACGCGCGGGCGAGATCGCCGATCTCGTCCTGGGAGGTCGCGCGGATCGGATGATCCAGCCGTCCGCTGCCGACGACCGCCATCGCCGCCGTCAGCTCCTTGAGGGGGCGGGCCAGACTGCGGGAGATCAACCAGGAGAAGAGCAGGCCGGCGCCCAGCGCCAGGGCGATCAAGGCGAGCAGCACCCGACTCTCGACCCCGAGGATCTCTTCCAGGCGGGCGTACGCGCCGCGCACGCTCGATTCCCGCGCCCGCCGGTAGATCTCACGGTTGAGCAAGGTGAGCGCGGGCAGCAATCGGCTCTTGAGCTCGGTGCTCGCCAGCTGAAACGCCGCCTCGCGTCTTCCGCTCTCGTGCAGCACGAAGATGCTGTCGCCGACGGCTTGGATCTGTCGCTGGATGGCGAAGACACCGTTGGCCAGCTCCGCTTCCTCCGGCCGAAGCTCGGCCTTCCAGCGCTGGTGCCAGTAGTCTACCACCTCACCGGTAGCCCGGAACTCGTTCCTGGCTGTTGGATCCATCCCGCTCAGGTAACGCCAGATGACCTCACTCTGGTCGAACATCGCGGTCTCCAGCTCGGCGTAGGTTCTGGTCCGCGCCATGCTTTCGCCCAGGGCCTGGAGCGCCCGCCGTTCCAGTGCGTTGCTCCGGATGGCCTCGGTGCCCACCAGCAGGGCCGGCAGGGCCATGAGGCAGAAGCCGAGCAGGAGTTTTCGCTGGAAGGTCACGGTTGGAACATAGGCGAGAACGGGCGAGAAGGGCGAGAAGGGGCGAAACGACACGCATGGCACGAATTCGATGCTGCGCGTTCGCTGCTCCCGCCAATCTTGATGCATGGCGACCATATACTTGCACTCGACCTGGGGCGCCCGTTCTTGCCCTTCGTCGCCTATTGCCCGCACCGGACTGAATCCCTACACTTCGTGGAACAACCCCGGAGGCCGCGCCTGATGGCGGATGCGTTTCGCAGCTCCGATGATTTCGACGAACAAGCCCACCAGCTGTACAACGAAGGACGATATGACGACGCGCTAGCTCTCCTGAAAGAGGGCACCTCCCTTTATCCCCTGGCGGTCGAACTTCACATCGGGTCGGCCTATGCCTATCTCGCCCGGGAGGAATATGCCTGGTCGCGCCGGAGCTTCGAGCGCGCGCTGGCGCTCGATCCGGATCACGAGGACGGGTTGGCCGGTTTAGGCGAGGTGTTGCTCAAGCTGGGCGAGCGGGGGGGCGCGCTCCGGACCTTCGAGCGGGTGGTCCTGCTCGGCTTCAAGGAGGATCACGAGCTCATGCTCCAGATCGGACGCGCTTTATTCCGCGAGAGTCTGATCGGTCCGGCTCAGCGATTCTTCGACTTCGCCGCGGCTGCCTGTCCCGATTCTCCCGACGCCGCAGCGTGTCTGGGCTACGCGTGCCACCGGCTCGGCAACGACGCCGGTGCGCTGTTCTACCTGCGGCGCGCGCTCGAGCTCGAGCCGGGGTTCGCCGAGGCGCGCATCTATCTCGCGAACATGCTGTACGACCGCGGGGAAACCGAAGCATCGCTGCATCACCTGGAGCGCACCCAGCCCGACGATCACTTCGATGAGCTGGGCATCTGGCGTGCCATCGAGCTCCGCAAGTCGATTTACCGACTACGGGACGACGATCCGGAGCTCCAGCCATGGCTCGCGCGTCTCGCTGAGGTCGCCGGCGATCCCGACGGCACCGAGTTGCTCCTGGCCGAAGTCGAAGCGCAGCAGCCCGACGGATCGATCCGCGACCCGCATCAGCTGGAACTGTTCGGCACCCTGTTGAGCGAGCTGCACGCGATGCAGCGGCGGCCGCACCAGGCCCCGCCAGGCGAGCCGCACATGGTCGGCACGCTCTCGGGACACACGTTTCGCGGCACCTGGGAGGAGATCCTGTTGCAGATGAAGGCGGCCGACCGGGAATGGGCCGATGCCTCCCTCTCCGAGTTCATGGCGGGCCTTGCGCGTCGCGGCCGAACCGAAACCGGCGTCGTGATTCCATTGACCGATGCCGAAGCGTTCATTCGCGGCAGCGCGCAGGCGGGGGTGTTGCGCATCATCCAGTGATCGAGATCGCCAGCCTCGGGAAGACCTACCGCTCCCTGATCGGCAGCCGAACCGTCGCTGCACTTCAAGACGTCAGCCTGACCATAGCGCAGGGTGAGGTCGTGGGTGTGGCCGGTCCCAATGGCGCCGGCAAGTCCACGCTGATCTCGATCTTGCTCGGCTTTCTCCAGCCCACAACGGGACAGGTAAGGATCGCCGGGGTGCCGCCGCGCCGCTTTGTCGAGCGGCACGGCACGTCGTACCTTCCGGAACTGCTGCTCCTTCCGCCGCGATGGACCGTCGAATCTGCTTTGCAGCGGCACGCTACCCTTGCCCGTATCCCGGCCGAAGACGTATCCAAGCGCACCGAGCAGATCGTCGAATGGCTGGGGCTGGGTGAGCACCGCAAGAAGCAGATCCGCCAGCTTTCCAAGGGCACGCTTCAGCGTCTCGGCCTTGCCCAGTCGCTGATCGGTGACAGCGACCTCGTGGTCTTCGACGAGCCGACCCATGGGCTGGACCCGCTGTGGACCCAGCGGTTCCGCGACATCGTGCGAGAGCTGCGGCGCCCGGGGCGATGCATGTTCATCGCCTCGCACGATCTGGACGAGCTGGAACGGCTCGCCGACCGGGTGGCGATTCTGCATCAGGGACGGCTCGAGCGCGTCGTCGCGGCCGGGGCGGGTTCCGCGGAGGAGGGTCCTGTGGTCTACCGCCTGGCCGCATCCGGCGCGGCAGCCGCCATCGCGCGGGTGTTTCCGTCCGCCACCCTGGTGGAAGGCAGGAACAACGAGTGGCGGGTGCGCGGCCGCGTGGCCGAGCTCAATCGTGGGCTCGGCGAGCTCATCGCCGCGGGAGCAGTCGTACTGTCGTTCGCGCCGGAGTCTAGCCGGCTGGAAGCCGAGTTCCGCGCCGCGGTGGAGGGGCGATGAGCGCGATGCCGATTCGCTATCTCGGCTGGATGACCTGGGACGTAGTCCGCGGGCCGGGCCTCGGGATGGTGATCAGCGGCGTCGTGTCGGGGTTCGTTATCTCCACGGTCACGGTCGTCACCACCGGGAGCGGAGGCGAGACCGCGGTTTTTCTTTCCATACTCGACTTCACCGTGACGCTCTTCGCGCTGCTCGCTACGGCGGGGATGGTGAGCAGCGACTTCGCGCAAGGATACTACCGCACGCTCTTCAGCCGCCCGATGAGCCCTCCCCTCTACTATCTCCTCCGCTGGATCGTCGGCGGGTTGGCCGTGCTCCTGGCGGCCACACTCGTGGGCCTCGCCGCCGCGGCACGGGTCGGTGCAGAGCTCCCGCTCACCCACGTCTTGCTTCAGGCCTCGCTTCTCTACCTGCTGGTTGGCGGGCTGGTCTTCGTTCTCTCCACGTTCTCACGGCGCGACTGGCTCATCGGAATCCTGGTGATCGCGGCTCACGCCGGACTTGGCGCCGCGCGGACCTTTGGTTTCGCCACCAGCGGGATCGCCGGCCTGCTCTACAGGGTCCTGCCGCCCTTCGGCCCGGTCGATATGGGCGAACCGGCGCCCCGCGGCGTGACCCTGGTGTACGTACTAAGCTACGGGCTCGCCCTGGTCGCGGCCGCACTCGCGATCATCCGCTTCCGCCCGCTGGCCCGAGGAGCGAGGGAATGAACCGGCAGTGGACCCAGGATGTCGTTCGCACCGTGCTGCCGAACGGGCTCACGTTGCTGGCACAGCGAGATGCGTCGGCACCTGCCGTCGCCGTCGTCACCCACGTGAAGGCCGGTTTCTTCGACGAGCCGGACCGGTGGGTCGGCATCTCGCATGTGCTCGAGCACATGTTCTTCAAGGGAACGCCCACGCGTGGGGTCGGGCAGATCGCGAGGGAGACCAAGGCCGCGGGCGGCTACCTCAACGCCAGCACCAGCTACGACCACACCTCCTACTTCGCCGTGCTTCCCGCCCGAAGCCTCGCGGCCGGAATCGAGGTGCAGGCCGACGCGCTGAAGCATCCGCTCATCGATCCTGGTGAGCTCGCCCGGGAGCTTCAGGTCATCATCCAGGAAGCCAAGCGCAAGCTCGACACTCCGTCCGCGGTCGCTTACGAGACGCTGCACGAGGTGATGTTCGACCGGCATCGGATCCGACGCTGGCGGATCGGCTACGAGTCCCAGCTTGCCGGCTTCACCCGCGACGATCTGTGGAGCTACTACGCATCGCGGTACGTTCCCGGCCGTACCATCGTTTCCATTGTCGGCGATGTGCCGGTGGACGAAATGCTCGCGCTGGCCACGCGGGCATATGGCGACTGGCAGCCCGCACCCGCCGCCGACGATCCCTCACCGGAGGAGCCTGCTCGTCAGGAGATCCGGGCTCGCACGCTTCGCGGCGACGTGAGCCAGGCGGAGCTCGCGCTGGGCTGGCGGGCAGTCCCTCCCACCCACCCGGATTCGCCGCCGCTCGACCTCGCGGCCGCGGTGCTTGGCGCGGGCCGTGGGAGCTGGCTGTACCGCGCACTTCGGGAGCCGGGGATCGTCACCGGCATTGGCGCATACAACTATGCTCCGACGGAGCTCGGCGTGTTCGCGATCACGGCCGATCTCGAGCCGGGTCGAGTGGCGGAAGCGATCGACGGCGTGGCCGAGGCGGCCGCACGGCTTTCCCTCGCCGGACCTTCCGACGCCGAGCTCGATCGGGCACGCACGCTGCTCTTGTCGCGCTGGATGCGCCGGCTGGAGCCGATGGAAGGCCGTGCCTCGGTGCTCGCCGCGGCGGAGGCGCTGGGCGGGTTCAACGAGCTGGACCGGGAGTACGCCGCGCTGGTCGCCGCCACGCCATCCGACGTGCGGGTCGTGGCGGCGCGTTACCTCTCACCCGAGTCGGTTTCCGCGGTGGTCTACCTGCCCAAGGAGCGGGGCGACGATCTTACCGCCGACCGGCTGGGGCGCTCGTTCGCTGTCACCCAGCTGCGGGTGCTTCCAACGCCGAACGGATCCGCCCCGCCGCCGCGTCCCGCGGCAGGGACCCGCGCCATCGGCGCCGTCCGCGCTGGCACGCTGCATCTGGCCCTCCCGGGCGCCGACCTCCTGCTCCGCCGGAAGCCGGGCGTGCCCGCGGTCACACTGGGAGTCTACGTGCCGCGGATCGAGCCGGACCCGCCGCGATTGGCGGGGCTCGGTGCGCTGGCGGTTCGTACCGCCGTGCGGGGTGCGGGCGGACTCGACGCGGCGGGTCTGGCGTTCGCTGCAGAGCGACTGGGCGGCACCCTCACCGCGTCGGTCGCGTCGGACTGGCTGGGGTTCGGGACTACGGTGCTGGCCGATCGGGCGGTCGACGCTGCCTGGCTCCTCCGGCTGCTCTACACCGAACCGGCCCTCGCCGACTCGGAGGTCTTGACCGAGCGGGCGTTGATGGCGGCCGAGGCATCACAGGTTGTAGACGACATGTTCCGCTATCCGTTTCAGCTCGCGTTTCGGGCCGCCTTTGGCGATCACGGATACGGGCTTCCGGCGTCGGGACTGCCCGAAACGATCACCGAGATTTCGCCCGACGATGTGCGCCGCTGGCACGGCGGCCGCATGCTCGGCGCCCGTCCCGCCGTGATTGCCGTGGGCGACATCGATCCCGAGCGCGCGGCCGATGTGCTCGCCGGGGTTTTCGCCGATCTCAGCACGCGAAGCCCCGAACCGATCGCCACTGCGCAGTCCTGGGCGCTGGGCGGCGACCCGCTCGAGCGGGCGGCCACCCGTGACAAGGCCCAGAGCGCCCTCGCGATGGTGTTCCGCGGGCCCACTCGGCGGAGCTCCGAGCGCCATGCTGCCGACGTCTGGGCGGCCGTGGCCAGCGGGCTTGGCGGACGGATGTTCGAATCGCTGCGAGACCGGCGGTCGCTGGCGTACACCGTGATGGCGTCGTCGTGGCAGAAGGGGCGGGCCGGGGCGCTCGTGACCTACATCGCCACGTCGCCCGAACGCGAGGCGGAAGCGCGGTCCGCAATGCTCGACGAGCTCGGCCGCTTCGCCGACGAGCCGGTGGGTGAGTCCGAGCTGAGTCAGGCTGTCAACTATCTCGCGGGTCAGGCCGAAGTCCGGCAACAGAATGGTTCTGCGGTGGCGGGCGAGGTGCTGGAAGCGTGGATGATCGGAGACGGGCTGGAGGAGCTTGCGTCACCGGGCGCCGCGTACCGTGCGGTGAGCGCCGCCCAGGTGCAGGCGGTCGCGTCGCGCTACCTGGTGGCGCGGGAGCGGGCCGAGGGCGTGGTGCGGGGGACCGGCGGAAGCCGCTAAGGGCGGCAGACCGCGGGGGAGAGGCGGCGCGTGATCACGTCCACACCGCGCGCGGCCTGCGCGGGCCGCCGCGCGACGATGTCCACCAGACAGAGCCCTTCCTGCGGCGACGTGTGCAGCACGATGTGGCCCTCGCGGCACAGCAGTCCGACCGCGACCGTGCCGGTGGCGCGCTTCACGATGGGCGATGCGTGCGGCGGCATGCCGACCGCGCCAGCGGCGGCGACGACGAGCGCCGACAACACCATCTCATCGCCCAATCGGTCCGACGGCACGTCCCGCAGCTCGACGGTCACTTGATCGAACGCCAACGCCGAGAGTCTCATGCGCGCGCCGGAAAATCCGCCACGGCCGATCGATATCCTTCCGGAAGCCCCACCTCGTAGCACGCGGCGTCGGTTCGCACGCCGCTCAGCTCGCCGCGCTCGGCCCGGCTTCGCAGCACCCTGAGCCCATCCACTTCATCCCCGGGCGCAACGTCGCGAGCCACCGTCTCGAGCTCGGTGAGAACGTCGCCCGGAAACAGGTATCGTCCGAGCAGGGTTGCCGCTGCACGGTCGGTGGTCGGCGGAACAGAGTCCCTGGCGACATCGGTGACCTGCAGCCCGCCCGCGGACTCTCGTACCGTCACCGGCCACCCCGCGGTTCGCAGGGGACCGCCGCCGTTGCTCGCGCCGGCACCGATCAGTGCGGTAGCGTGTCCGTCGATGCTGTGCGCTTGGATAACGGAAGCGGTGGGATTCGAGCCGCGGAACAGAAACTCCGGCAGAACCGCCGCGAATGGAGCTTCCGCCAGGAGATCTCGCGCCTGCAGGAAGGCATCCCACAGTCCGCGGGGCCGCTGTTGCGCCACGAACTCGAGCTCTAGCGGACCGGGATAGGTGCGCGCCGCGGCTTCGAGCGCCGGCTTGAGCGGACTGGTGACGACGATGGCGCGCAGCAGGCCCGCACCCGCGATCTCGTCCAGGGCCCAGTAGAGCACCGGGCGAAGACCGACGGGCAGCAGCTCCTTGGGCAACCAGCGCGTGATTGGCTGGAGCCTCGTGCCGAGACCGCCGCAAGGGATGACTGCTGTGTCCAGCATGAGCAGAAACGCCGGCGGAGGAAATCGCGGGGGACGGCTCCGCGCGCCAAGTCGCGCGGCATACGTCGCGGCCTGCGTTGCCCGGCGTATATGTTAGAGCTCTCACGCCCGGCGGCAAGAATGTCCGAAGGTAGTCCTGCCCGAATAGGCGAGCAAGAGCGTCCGCGCTGGAGCCCGGCCGATTTCCTCACGGCCTTGCGGTTGCCGCTGGCGGTCGCCTTTCCTCTGGCAACAGGGCCCGAAGTCCGCTTCGCCATTTTACTTGCCGCGGCGGGCACCGATCTTCTCGATGGCCGCATCGCACGCCGCTACGGATCGTCCCGCCTGGGCGCAGTCCTCGATCCGATCGCCGATAAGCTGTTCATAGCGTCTGCGTTCGGCGTGGTCGCGTTCTCCGGACGGCTGGCATGGTACGAGGTTGCCGCCGCGCTGGTTCGGGACATCGTCGCGACGGTGGCATTCATCGTCACTGCGATCAGGGGAACCCCAGCCGCGATCCCCGCGCGACCGGGCGGCAAGGCCGTCACGATCGGTCAGATGCTCACCCTGCTCGCCTTCCTGGTCAATTCCCCGTTGCTCAAACCGCTTGCATGGGCCACCGCCGGAGCGGGCCTGTACGCGATTTGGGACTACACTCGCGTTGCCGCCCGCGAGAAACGCGCGGTCAGCTGGTGAAATCGGATGGCGATAGACCGACCCGTCGAGCCGAGCTGCGATGGGAAGGTGGGATGCGGTTTCGGGGTGGAGAGGTCGGCGGTCCCGAAACGCTGGTGGACGCCGATGGGGTCGATGCGCCCGGGCCGTTCATTGGGTTGATGCTCGCCGCCGGCGCTTGTGCCGGCTCGGACGTGGTGTCCATTCTCGAGAAGATGCGTGTGACGCTGTCGGAAGCACGGATCGAGCTGGTCGCTAGCAGACGGGACGAGCAACCTCGGCGTCTCACGACGTTGGAACTGATCTTCCATCTTCGGGGCGACGGACTCACCGCGGCGAACGCCGAACGGGCCGTGGACCTCTCCGTTACCAAGTACTGCTCCGTTCTCGCCAGTCTCGCGCCGGACACAATCGTCAGGCATGCGATCCGTCTGGGCTAGCCTGCTCGTGGCGGCAGGTCTGGCCTGGTCGATTCCAGCGAACGCGCAGCGAGTGGCTGAGCTCGGCGCGCATGCCCTGGTCGCCACCGCGAGCCCGACTCTCGCGGCTGCCGGCCTGTACGCCGCGGTCCGTCCGGCCACGCGCCTCCGGCTCGCTCTCACAGCGGCGGGTGGAACGGCGGACGGGCATGCGGCGGCGCGCGGCGAGCTGCTGGGGCACTTCTTGTTGAACCCAACTGCGACGGAAGGGATTGGGGCGTACGTGGGAGGCGGCGTGGCCGGTGTTCTCGGACCTGACGACGATGGCCTGGCCGTGGTCCTGATCGGAGTCGAGTCGCGTCCCGCTGCACGGTCGGGGTGGGCGCTCGAGGTCGGGATCGGCGGGGGACTTCGGCTTGCCGCGGGTTACCGTTGGCGGCGGATCGGTCGCTACTGAGGCGGCTGGGCCCAAACGAAAACCGCCCCGGCTCTCTTTACCGGGGCGGTACCACGACGCTTGACTGCGGGAATCAGACCCCGACGGAATCGGCGTTGAACTGACCGACCGGCTCGCCTCGACGCTGCACGGGTTGACAGTACCGCTCGCCCAGGGTGCGGAGCTGCGCTAATTCGGTGTCCTGGAGGTCGGGATAGCGCTCCGCGAGGTACTGCATGGTGTCGTCGAACCAGTCCTTCTG
>DASSUE010000146.1:0-10393 GCA_035707305.1 Gemmatimonadales bacterium | reverse complement strand
GGCTACGATCCCGGGGAATCGCTGCCCGACCTTCCCGAGCTGTTCCGGGTGAAGGCCGCCCGTGAGGTGGTCGACGCCGTGCTCGGCGGCGACGTGGTTCAGGCGCGGGAGGCCGAGCTCGACGGCAGCCTGGTGCTCCTGAGCGCGCGTCCCTTGCCCTCGGGCGGAGCACTGCTGGTGCTCTTCGACCAAACCGAGATCCGCCGGCTGGAGGCCGTGCGCCGCGACTTCGTCGCCAACGTGTCGCACGAGCTCAAGACGCCGCTGACTTCGATCTCAGGCTACGCGGAGACCATTCTCACCGACCATCCCGACGCCGCGGTGACTCGGCGATTCCTGGAGATCATCCTCAGCAACGCGCGGCGCATGCAGCGGCTGGTTGACGACCTGCTGGATTTGTCGCGCATAGAGGCGGGCCGCTGGCAGCCGGAACAGGATGTGGTGGACGTGGTCGCCGCGGTGCAGGAGGTCTGGAGCGGACTGGCCGATCGAGCCGAGAGCCGTCGCATCGAGTTGTCGCTGAACACGGCGCCGGGCGCGGAGACGGTATGGGCGGACCCCGACGGGCTGCGTCAGGTCCTGCTCAACCTGCTCGACAATTCACTGCGCTACTCCCGGCCCGGCGGGCGCGTGAGCTGCAGCACGACCGTTCAGACCGGTGGTATCGTCCTGAGCGTGAGCGACACCGGAGCGGGGATCGCCAGTGAGCACCTGCCCCGGATCTTCGAGCGATTCTACCGGGCGGATCACTCCCGCTCGCGGGAGGAAGGCGGCACCGGCCTGGGGCTCGCCATCGTCAAGCACGTGGTCGAAGCCCATGACGGCCGGGTGTGGGCCGAGAGCGAGCGCGGCCGCGGCACCACGGTGAGCTGTTGGTTCCCCGCAGAGCCCGTCAGTAGTTGAGCTGGGCCTGGAGCCGGACGTACTCCGCGTCCTGCTGATTTGCCGGCGCCACGCCGTCCTCGAACCGCCGCTCGGTCACCGTCACCGCCGCCGTCAGCTCCAGCGCCGAGACCGGTGTGAACTCGACCCCGACCTCCAACTCTTCGACGTGATAGCTGCGGGCGTCGAGCTCCTGGCGCTTGCCGCCGTCGTAGTACTGCCCCCGGACGTAGGGAATCAGCGGGTGGCCACGTAGCTCGGTCCGATACGACGCGAGCACATAGCCGCCCTTGAGCCCCTGCACCCGGATCGCGTTGAGGGCCGGATCGTACTCCGGTCCGTCGCCCCAGTTCCACTCGGCCTGGAGCCCGAGTGGTTGCGGATACAGCACGGCGTGAAGGCCAAGCCGTTTGTCTCGAGAATCGGCCCCTCCTCCTGCAACGCCGGTGGTCACTTGCGAGGACAGCACCCGGAACAGGCCGGTGTACCCGCTCGCGCCCACCTCCACGATCTGTCGCGGCCCGACCTTGAACGGATAGCTGAGCCGCAGGATCACGTGCTTGTTGCCGTTGGCCTCCGTGCGGTTTGCGCCCTGTCCGTTGTGTACACCGAGACCGACGACGCCGAAGTCGCCGGTGCCTTTGAGGCCGCTGTCCACCAGGGTGCGAAACAGCTTGCGGGTGGCGGCCGGGGCCCAGTACGCGAAGACGCCGAGCTCGCGCTCGCCTGGTGCGGCGCTGTTGATTGCGTCGGAGCGGTCGAATGGGAGCCGGTTGGAGCTGGACTGCAGATTCTCCCAGCCGTACGGCGCCTTCGAAAGGCCAAGCCGGAACCGCAGCGTCTTGGCCTTGTCGGCGTAGATATCGCCGTAGAGATCCCGCATTTGCAGGGTGAACTCGGCGGTGCCGCTCGCCTGGGCCAGGTCGGGCTGGATGTAGATGGAGACCCAGTCCGCAACGTCGCCGCTCAGGACGAGCCTGGCGCGCCGGACCGAGAATTCCTCGTTCCCCCCGATGAAGCGGTCGCACTGATCGCAGCGGATGTCCTGATTGCTCAACAACAGGTCGTTGTACCGGATCTGCGCGTATCCCCGAAGGCTGAGCCGCTCGTACCACGGCTTGCGGGTGGGCTTCGCCGCCGAATCGGCCGCCTGCGCGAGCGCGGGGGACGAGCCAACAGTCAACAACCCCAGCAGAACCAGACCCGCGCGACGGTTGTGCATCACGGCGCCCTCCCAGACGCGACGTTACCTGTTCGTGACGACGCGGTCGCGCGACCGTGACCGCAGGCCGTTGGTTTCGAGCGCCACAACGTCGCGAGTGCTCGCCCTCTTCGCAAGTACGGCGACGTCAACCTGGGGAAATCAGCATGATGGCTCGCATCCGGTTCAGCAGTATCCTGCTCGGGCTCGCCGCGATGGGTTGCGGTGGCGATCTGCAGAAGTCCCCTCAGGCGGCCCCGGGATCGTCCGGTGCGGCAACTCCGGGCGGGACGTCGGGTGGCGGCGCCCATCTCACAGGGGCCGGCGCCACGTTCCCCAATCCGATCTACACCAAGTGGTTCGACGCGTACTCGAAGCAGGCGGGGGTGCGGATCAACTACCAGTCGATTGGATCGGGCGGTGGAATTCGTCAGTTTACCGAGGGCACGGTGGACTTCGGCGCCACCGACGGCCCAATGACGGACGAACAGATCGCGAAAGTACCCGGTGGCGTCGAGCACTTGCCGACCGTGATCGGTGCGGTCGTGCTGACTTACAATCTCCCCGCGCTCGGCGCCGCGAAGCTCAAGCTCGACGGTGCCGCCATCGCCTCGATCTACAGCGGTGAGATCACCAAGTGGAACGATGCGCGACTCACCGCGCTCAATCCGGGCATCAAGCTGCCCGCCGGTGACATCATCGTCGTGCACCGGTCGGACGGCTCGGGCACCAGCTTCGTCTTCACGGATTTTCTCTCGAAGGTGTCGCCCAAGTGGGCCAAGAGCGTCGGCAAATCCACCTCGGTGAACTGGCCGATCGGGTTGGGCGGCAAGGGGAACGAGGGCGTAACTCAGCAGGTGAAGCAGACCGAAGGCGCGCTTGGGTACGTGGAGTTGATCTATGCGGTTTCCAACGGACTGCCCGTCGCCCAGATCAAGAACGGCGCGGGCAACTTTGTCGAGCCGACGCTGAAGACGGTGAGCGCTGCCGCGGCCGGTATTCCCATCAAGGACGACATGGACTTCCGCGTCTCCATCACCAACGCGGATGGCGCCGAGACCTATCCGATCTCGTCGTTCACCTGGCTCCTGGTCCGCAAGACTCCTGTCGACCCGGCGAAACATGCCAAGTTGCAGAAGTTCCTAGCGTGGATGCTCACGCCGGAAGCGCAGCGTATGGCGGCCGACCTGAACTACGCACCGCTGCCGGTAAAGCTGATCGAAGTGGAGCAGAAACGAATCGGCGGCTCCACCACGACCTAGCGCGGTAGCCGCCGCCCCCCGCAGGCCCCGTGACACGTTCGTTACGCTTCCGTTACTGTCACGGGGCTCGCCACGGATAGGTTTTCCCGCGATGACAACCGCTCCTGACCTCGCGCCGGCCCCGGTGTCCAAGCGCGTGCTGCCGCTTTCGCTCCAGGGCCGGAGTTATGGGGACCGTGTATTCCGACTCACCTTGGCCGGGGCCGCGGTCATCCTGCCGATTCTTCTGGCCTTCCTCGTCGCTGAGTTGTGGACTGGCGCCCGGCTGGCCATCGCGAAGTTCGGCCTAAGCTTCATCGCGACCAGTGTGTGGGACCCGGTCGCGGAACAGTTCGGCGCCTTCCCCCTCATCTACGGGACCATCCTCTCGTCCCTGATCGCGCTCGCCATCGCGGTGCCGCTGTCGCTCGGGGTCGCGGTCTACTTGGTCGAGTTCGCGCCCAAGCCGGTGCGGCAGCCGGTGGCCTTCGTGATCAGCCTGCTCGCCGCGATCCCGAGCGTGGTGTACGGACTCTGGGGCATCTTCGTGCTCACCCCGCTGCTTCGCACAACCGCGTTTCCTTTCCTCCGCGATACGCTCGGGTTCCTGCCGTTCTTCCAAGGTCCGATCTACGGACCCTCGATACTGGCCGCCGGAGTGATCCTCGCGATCATGGTGATGCCGTATATCATGTCGGTGTCGCGAGAGGTGCTGCTCGCGGTGCCCGACAGCCAGCGGGAAGCCGCCCTCGCGTTGGGCGCGACCCGGTGGGAAGCGGTGGTGACCGTGGTCATCCCCTACGCGAGATCGGGCATTGTCGGGGCCATCATTCTGGGGCTGGGTCGCGCGCTGGGCGAGACGATGGCCGTCACGATGCTGATCGGCAATCGGCACGAGATCGCGGCCTCGCTTTTCGCGCCGGGGTACACCATGGCGGCGGCGATCGCCAACGAGTTTGCCGAAGCGGTGGCCGACATGCACCTCTCGGCGCTGGCATACGTCGCCCTGGTGCTCTTCCTCGTGACGGTGATCGTCAACGGGGGGGCCCGCCTCCTCATCTGGCGCGTCGCGCGGGGCTCCGGCGTCGGGAGCAAGGCCCTGTGAACCGCCGCACGTTTCGCCGTTTCGCCAGCAACGCGATGGTGGGGCTGATGCTGGTGGCGGTCGTCATCGCGATCTTGCCGCTGTTCTTCATCCTGCTCGATCTGGTGGTGAAGGGCGCGGGAAGCTTGTCGCTCGACTTCTTCACCAAGACTCCCGCGCCCGCCGGCGAGGTGGGCGGCGGAGTCGTCCACGCCATCGTCGGCACGCTGATCATGGTGGGAACGGCGGGGCTCATCGGGCTGCCGATCGGTATCGGCGCCGGCATCTACTGCGCGGAGTACCCAGCCAGCCGCCTCACCTGGGTGACCCGCTTCGTGGCGGACGTGCTCAACGGCACGCCGTCCATTGTGGTGGGCGTGTTCGCGTGGACCTGGATCGTCGCCACCCAGAAGCACTTTTCGGCGCTGGCCGGAAGTGTGGCGCTGTCGATGCTGATGATCCCGATGGTGATGCGGACCACCGAGGAGATGATCAAGCTGGTGCCCAATTCCTTACGGGAGGCAGCGCTGGCCCTCGGCTACCCGCGCTGGCGGACCAGTTTGGCGATCGTGGCGCGCACCGCGTTGCCGGGCATCCTCACGGGCTCGCTGCTCGCGATCGCTCGCGTCGCGGGGGAGACGGCGCCGCTTCTGTTCACGGCGCTGGGGAGCCAATATCTGGTGACACGGTTGGGCGAACCCATGGCGGCGCTTCCGCTCATCGTCTTCACCTACGCCACCGGCCCGTTCGAGCAGTGGCACCGCTTCGCATGGGCGGCGGCACTGGTGCTCATTCTCGTGGTCCTGATCCTCAGTGTGGGTGCGCGGCTGGCGATCGGGCGAGGGCGTCCGGATGCCTGAGGAGCGGGCCCAAATCGAGACCGACAAGCTCACGGCGGTGTATGGGAAGCTCACTGCGGTGAAGGGCGTGTCGCTTTCGTTCCCGGCCAACCGGGTGCACGCGCTGATCGGTCCGTCGGGCTGCGGCAAGAGCACGTTCCTTCGTACCCTGAACCGGATGCACGAGCTGATCGAGGGCGGCTGGATCACCGGACGGGTCCTCCTCGATGGAGAAGACATCTACGACCCGCGGGTGAACGTCATGCAGCTCCGGCGGCGGGTCGGCATGGTGTTCCAGCGGCCGACCCCGTTCCCCACCATGTCGGTCTTCGACAACGTGGCGGCCGGGCTCCGGGTGAATGGCCGGCACCGCGGCGGCGAGCTGGAGGAGATCGTGGAGCGCTCGCTGCGGCACGCCGCGCTGTGGGACGAGGTGAAGGACCGCCTTCGCACGGCCGCAACCGCTTTGTCCGGAGGGCAACAGCAGCGGCTCTGCATCGCGCGGACGATCGCCCCCTCGCCCGAGGTGATCCTGCTGGACGAGCCGACGGCGTCGCTGGACCCGCAAGGAACGCAACGAATCGAGGAGTTGTTGTTCGAGCTGAAGCAGGACTACACCATCGTGATCGTGACTCACAACATGCAGCAGGCGGCCCGCGTCTCCGACACGACCACGTTCTTCTACCTGGGGCACATGGTGGAGACCGGCCCGACGCGTCAAATCTTCACCGCGCCCCGGAACGAACAGACCGAGGCCTACATCACCGGACGGTTCGGATGAGCACCATGCTACAGCCACGGCCGACCCCCCCGCCGTTGACCCGACCGACCCTCGCCCCGCGCCAGCCCGGCCTTCCCGCCGCGGGGCCGACCTCGCCGGTCGTGGAGGTGCGCGACTTCTCGTTCTGGTATGGGAAGCGCCAGGTCCTTTACTCGCTCAACTTCACCATCCCGCGCAACGCGGTCACTGCGATCATCGGTCCGTCGGGCTGCGGGAAGTCGACCTTCCTCCGGTCGATCAATCGTTTGAACGATCTGATCCCGGGCGCCCGGCAGAGCGGCGACATCCTGGTGGAAGGTACGTCAGTCTACGCCCCCGGCACCGACCTGGTCGCGCTCCGTCAGCGCGTGGGCATGGTGTTTCAGCGACCCAACCCCTTCCCGAAATCGGTGTTCGACAACGTCAGGTACGGGCCCAAGCTCAACGCGCTGCTGCCGAGCCGGGACCTCCCGGACCTGGTGGAGCGCTGCCTGCGTCAGGCTGCGCTGTGGGACGAGGTCAAGGACCGGCTCGAGAGCCCCGCGGCCGGCCTGTCCGGCGGGCAGCAGCAGCGGCTCTGTATCGCGCGCGCGCTCGGCAACCAGCCCGATCTCTTGCTGATGGACGAGCCCTGCTCCGCGCTCGACCCCATCGCGACGCAGCGGGTGGAGGAACTGATCTTCGATCTCAAGAAGCACTACACCATCGTGATCGTGACCCACAACATGCAGCAGGCAGCCCGCGTCTCGGACCTGACCGGGTTCTTCGACCGCGGCGAGCTGGTGGAGTTCGGGGAGACGGAACGGATCTTCACCCGCCCGGCCAGCGAGCGGACCGAGGCCTATATCACCGGGAGGTTCGGATGACGTTCGATGCGCATCGCCACTTCCACGACGAGCTCAGTCACGTCAAGGTCCGCCTGCTGACGATGTCGGGCGAGGCCGAGGCGGCGCTGAGTCTGTCGGTGGAGGCGCTGCTCGAGCGCGACCCGGAGCGCGCCCGCCGCGTGATCCAGGGCGACCGCATCATCGATACCATGGAGATGGAGATCGAGGAGATGTGCGCCAATCTCCTCGCGCTGCAGCAGCCGATGGCTCGCGATCTCCGGATGCTCCTGTCCGCGCTCAAGATCGCGAACGATCTCGAGCGGGTGGGCGATCACGCGGTCAACATCGCGCAGTCCACCGAACGGTTGGTCCAGGCCCGTCCGATCGCGCCCGAGCCTGAGATCGTGGAGATGGCCCGGCTCACGCGGGAGATGCTCTCCGACGCGCTGGAAGCGTTCATCCGGGGCGACGCCGCGGCCGGGCGCGAGATCTGTCTCCGTGACGACAAAGTGGATGCCCTGCACCGGTCGGTGTTCCGGATCCTGCTTACCCACATGATGGAGGATCCGCACACCATCGGCGCCGGGATGGAGCTCTTCCTCGTGAGCCGCAACCTGGAACGGGTGGCGGATCTGGCGACCAACATCGCCGAAGACGTGGTGTTCCTCGTCGAAGGCAAATCCATCAAGCACCACGCAGAGGATCGGGGCGAGGCCCGGCCCAAGGGTAGCGCCGGAGCACCCACCGCCCGATGACCGCCGGGCCGGTGGCCGGGCCCTCCTCGGTCCGTCCGGCCGTCGCCGAGCCGCGCGAGCGCCTGGCGGCGATCGACGTCGGCTCGAACTCGATCCGCCTGCTGGTCGCCGAATACGACCCCGCCGCCGGCATCAACGTGATCGACGAGGTGAAGGACCAGCCGCGGCTCGCGGCCGGGCTCGCCCGTACCGGCCGGCTCGACGATCAGGCGATGGACCGCGCGATCCTCACGCTCCGGCGCATGCGGGAAGTCTGCCGCCGCCGCGGGGCGCGGCGGATCGCTGCGGTGGCCACGGCCGCCGTCCGGGAGGCGGCGAACGGCGCCGACTTCGTCCGGCGGGTGCAGCAGGAGCTCGAGATCCCGCTTCAGATCATCGACGCCGACACCGAGGCGGCACTCAGCTATCGCTCGGTGGTGCATCATTTCCGGCTGGCGGGAGCCCGGACGCTCGTGGCCGACATCGGCGGTGGGAGCCTCGAGCTGATCGGCGCGATCGACGGCCTGGTTGAGCTAACCCTCTCGCTGCCGCTCGGCGCGGTCCGCCTCACCGAGCTGCACCTCCCTGGCCGCCGCGGCGCCAGGCGGGAACTCGGGCTGCTGCGCTCCCAGGTCCGGAAGCAGCTCAAGAAGGCGCTCCGGCGGGGCGAGTGGACCGCTGCGACGGTGATCGGCTCCGGCGGCACGTTCACCACGCTCGGGCGCATCGCGATCGGTCGGCGCGGACTCCCGATTCCCGAGACCATTCACGGCACAAGCGTCGCCACCGGCGAAGTCGAGACCCTCATCGAGTGGTTGACCGAGAAGACGCCGGAACAACGGCGCCTGATTCCGGGGCTCAATCCGCAGCGCGCGGATATCATCGTCGCGGGGCTCGCCGTGGCCGCCGAGCTGCTGTCGCTGGTGGACGCACGGACGCTCACCGTCAGCGCGTTCGGGCTGCGGGAGGGGCTGCTGCTCGACATGGTGGGCGAGCAACAGGCCCCTGCCACCGATCCGCTCCGGCTGATGCGCGAGTTCGTCGAGCGCTGCCAGTGCGACCGGCGCCACGTCGAGCACGTACGCCACCTGGCGCTCCAGCTGTTCGAGCAGCTCGCGCCCGCGCTCGGCGCCGACCCATCGGAACGCCCGCTGCTCGAGGCCGCATCGCTCCTGCACGACGCCGGGCAGCTGGTCAGCTACCGCAAGCACCACCGGCACAGCTATCAGCTCATCATGCACGCGGAGCGGCTCAACCTGTCGGCGCGCGACCGCCTGCTGGTCGCGCTGGTCAGCCGCTACCATCGGAAAAAGGGACCCAGCCGCAAGCACGAGGAGTTCGCCGGGCTCGCGCCGGAAGATCAGGGGATTGTGCGGAGGATGAGCGCGCTGCTTCGGGTGGCCGACGGCCTCGACCGGGGCCATACCGCGAGCGTTGAGCGGGTGTCGGTCGCGCTCACGCCCGACGAGGTTCGAATCCAGGCCGTGCCGCGGATCAGCGGCGCCGACCTGTCGCTGGAGTGCTGGGGCGCCGACCGAAAGAGCGACGTGCTGGCGGAGGCGCTCGGCCGGGACGTTCGGATCGAGACGATCAACCTGGCCTGATCCTCAGCCGGGGATCACCTCGGGCACCATGCGGGCCGTCAGCCGCTCGCCCAGCAGCCGCGCGACCGGTCCCGGCCGCCCATCGCCCACCGCGCGGCCGTCGATCGCGATCAGCGGCATCACGTCGGTGGTGGTGCCGGTGACGAACGCCTCGGACCCGCGGGCCAGCTCTGCGAGATCGAAACCTTCCTCGCGGGCCTCGATCCGCGCGGCGCGTGCCAACTCCAGGACCACCTCGCGCGTGACCCCGGGAAGTATCGCCGGCCCGTTCGGGTGGGTGCGGAGGACGCCGTCGATCACCGCGAACACGTTGGTGTGGGTTCCTTCGGTGACTCTGCCGTCCCGCACGAGGATCGCCTCGTAGGCGCCCTGCTCCGTGGCTTTCTGATTCGCCAACACGTTCGGCAGCAGATTCACCGATTTGATGTCGCACCGCTGCCACCGCTCGTCGGGGTGGACGATCGCGGTCACGCCCGTCCGCATCAACTCGTGCTTCGGCGCGAATTCCCACGCCGACACGAAGACGGTGGGCGGCGTATCCGCGGGCGGGAAGGCGTGGCGCCGGGCCGCAGCGCCGCGGGTCACCTGCAGATAGACGACCGCCTGGACCTCCCGCCCGATCTGCCGCCGCCGCAACAGTTCGCGTCCGATCGCGAGCAGGTCGGTTCCGTCCGACCCGGGATCGCGCAGCCGGAGCTCAGCGAGGCTTCGCCTGAGACGGGCGAGGTGGCGATCGGCATCCACGTACTCGCCGTGGGCCACGCGGACGACTTCGTAGACCCCGTCGCCAAAAAGAAAGCCGCGATCGTCCACCGACACGACCGCGCGGTCTCTTGGGACGTACGCTCCGTTCAGGAAGACGATGTCGCTCACGACACGGCGTGGGAACTCAGTAGCTCCGCCACCGGCGGTGCGTCCCGGCCGATCAGCGACCGGAAAGCCACCAGGCTCGATGCACCAATCCGGTTGGCGCCTGACGCCAGCATCGCGAGCGCGGCCTCGGCGGTCCGGATGCCGCCCGAGGCCTTCACCCCGAACCGAGGCCCGACCGCACGGCGCATGGCCGTCACCGCGTCGACCGTCGCTCCGCCCGCGGCATGGAAACCGGTCGATGTTTTCACGAACGCCGCCCCCCCTCGCCGGGCTGCGCTGCACGCGTCCGCGATCTCGCCAGGCGTGAGGAGCGCCGTTTCGAGTATCACCTTCACCAGGGCCCCGGGG
>DASSUE010000145.1:0-3310 GCA_035707305.1 Gemmatimonadales bacterium | reverse complement strand
GGCGTACTCCGCCTCGCTCTCACGCCTGAACGCGGCCTCGAGCTCGCCGTCGTCGGTGCCCGCGAGCAGCTGTGCCGTACAGATCGTCCCATCGCCGCCCTCGGCCATGAGCTCGCGGAGGAGCCACTCGAAATCCTCGCGGGCGTCGTCGGTCTCGGGTAGGACGTACACCGAGTTCTTGAGCGGTATCGCGCCGATACGCTGGAGCCGACGGCGCACTTTGACCCGGAGGTAATCGGGTTTGGGCGGAATCTGGTGGATGAGGAACAGCCAGCGTCGTGGCCCGCGGGGGACTTGCGTACTTGATTCAATTGAATCATTCATTGATTCAATTGTAGCATGCGATTGGCGGCCAGGCAACCCCGACGTGGAGGTGGATCGATGAATTCGACACGGCGACAACTCGTCGGAATGCTCGGCTGGGCCGCTCTGAGCCGGCGGGTCGGATGGGCGGACGATTCGGCGGACCATCGCCGGCCCACGCCGACCGATTGGCGGGAGCATTTCCCGGCGCTCGCACAGCGGCTCGGCGGCCGGCAGCTGTGCTATCTGGATTCAGCCGCGACGACGCTCCGACCCGAGCCGGTGATCGACGAGCTGGTCGGTTTCTATCGGGGCGACAACGCGAATCCGTCGGCGTCGCTCCACACACTGGCGCAGCACTCCCACGTCCGATACGAAGGGGCGCGAGCGGAGATCGCCCGATTCATCAACGCCGCGGACCCGAATGAAGTCGTCTTCACGCGGGGGACGACCGAGGCGATCAATCTCGTAGCCTCGGCCTGGGGCACCGGGCTCGCGCGGGGCGACGAGATCCTGCTCGGAATCGGCGAGCATTCCTCGAATCTGGTCCCCTGGCTGCTGCTCGCACGGGGAACCGGAGTGGTGCTTCGCTTCTTCGACCTGGACCGGGCCGGACGGGTGCGGCTGGACGACGTCGCGCGGAAGCTCACCGGTCGCACCCGCCTGCTTGGCCTGGCGCACGTCTCCAATGTGCTCGGCTATATCAACCCGGTCGGCGAGATCGCGTCGCTCGCCCGGGCGCGCAATGTCCGGGTGCTGGTGGATGCGGCGCAGTCGGTCCCGCACATCCCGGTCGACGTCGCCGCCCTGGGCGCGGATTTCGTCGCGTTCTCTGGCCACAAGATGCTGGGACCGATGGGCATCGGTGTGCTGTGGGCCCGCCGCGCGATTCTGGACGCGATGCCGCCCTATCAGGGCGGAAGCAACATGGCGCACGACGTCGGGATCGATCCAGCCGGGCTCGACGCGCACCTGTCATCCGGCGCTCACAAGTTCGGCGCCGGGACGCCGAACGTCGCCGGAGCGCTGGGACTCGCCGCCGCAGTCCGGTTCCTCCGATCGATCGGGATGGGCGCATTTCGATCGCACGAGCAGCGGTTGGTGGAACGCGGCCTCGAGCGGCTCCGCCCGGTGCGGGGCATTCGGCTGCTGGGTCCGGTCGAACCGGAAGACCGGATCGCGGTGTTCTCGTTTACCCTCGATGGATTCACGGTGCCAGAGGTGGTCCGCGGTCTGGATGCGGAGGGGATCGCCGTTCGGGGCGGCGATCTGGCCTCGACCCCGTTGCTCGACCGATTCGGCGTCCGGGCCGCAATTCGCGCCTCGTGCTACCTCTACACCACCACGGAGGAGATCGACCGGCTCGCCGACGCGCTGCACCGGCTCACGCTGCGCCGCCGGCTGCTCGAAGCACCCCGCTGAGCGATATTGCGGTCAGCGACGTCACGTGGACGGCCGATGACCATCACCGAGATCACAGTCGCCAGTCTGGGAGAGCTGATCGATCGACTCACGCCGGCCGAGCCGGATGCGGCCACCGGACGTCGTCGCGATACGGGCGTCTACCGCGGCGCCGCGGATGCGCGTTGGTCGCTACTGACCAGCCTGGACCGGTTGGGCGGCGTGCACCCTCCGCATGCCAAGGCGGGGCTCGAGGAACACGTATTGCGGAACTTCATCCGCTACTCCCGGCCGCACCTCGCGTCGCCGCCGGCCAACGAATGGGAGCTGCTGGTACAGGCGCAGCACCACGGGCTCCCGACCCGACTGCTCGATTGGACCTATTCACCGCTGGTGGCCGCGCACTTCGCCACGCTGATGCATCGCGCCGGGGGTGACGCGGCGGTGTGGCGGCTCGATTGGCAGCAGGTGCATCGCCGGTTCAGCTTTCCCCCCATGGCCATCGCCATCGAGGACCTTGAGCGGCTGTTCCCCGGCGACAGCGCGTTCACGCCCTGGACGCTGTTTCGCGCGGGGCGCGGCGCTGCCCCGTTCGCATTCATGATCGAGCCACCCTCCCTGGGAGCGCGGATCGCCGTGCAGTCGTCGACCTTCACGATCTCGAGTGACAAGGCCCAGGGGTTCGACCGGTTCCTCGAGCAGCATGGCCTCGGCGGCGCCCTGACCAAGCTGGTGATCCCCGAAGTAGAGGTGCCGCGCATCCGCGACCAGTTGGACCTGGTGGGCGTGGATGAGCGGCGCCTCTTTCCCGATCTCGATGGCGTGGCCGCGCAGCTCAGGCGGTATTACTCGTAGTCGATCGCTCCGCCAGCAGCCGCTCGGTGAAGTCCAGCCGGTTCTCCAACTCCGACACCCGGGTCTCCAGCTGATCCACCAGTGCGAGCCGGGCCCGGGTCTCCTCATCCAGCTCCGCCCGGACCGGCCGTGCGTCACGCTCCCCGCGGCGGTACCGGCGGTGAGGCGCGAACCAGAAGAACATCACGAGCGGAAAGATCCACCACCATCCCCATGCGTTTTCCATGGTCAGGCGCTCCTTCCGGTGCCCGAGTCGCTCGCGGGACGCTCCCACTCGCGCTCGATCTCCTCGGTCGCCCGGCGAATGATCTCGACCACGCGCGCCACCGCGGGGTGATCCGGCCCGCGACGCCACGCCTGCTTGTAGGTGAGTCCCGCCAGCCGCGCGAAGGCGGCGTTCAGTTCGCCCATCGACCCGCCGGCCACATCCCGCAGGGTGTCTCGTACCCTACCGAGGATCTCGTCGAGCACGTCCTGATTCTCGCTGAGGAATCGCTCGCCTTCGGGCGTGATGTGATAGACCTTGCGGCCATCGCTGTCCGCGGCGCGGACGTAGCCCTGATCTTCCAGCAACTGCAGGGTCGGGTACACGGTGCCGGCCGAGGGGGTGTAGTGCCCGCCCATGCGCTCTTCCAGCGCCTTGATGATCTCGTAGCCGTGCCTGGGCTTTTCCTTGAGCAGGCGCAAGATCACGAACTTGATCTCACCCGACTCGAACATCTGGCTCCGGCGCCGCCGGGCGCCGGAGCGG
>DASSUE010000144.1:0-3913 GCA_035707305.1 Gemmatimonadales bacterium | reverse complement strand
GAGGTTGCAGTGGCCGAAGAAGATGGTGCCCGAGCCGCGCCAGCCGCGGAGGCAGTCCTCTTCGCCGAAGTGAGGGAACCAGCTCGAGACCACGGCGTACCGCCCGGTCTTGCACGCGGCCCACTTGTCCTCGAGCCGGTTCACGCCGCAGTCGCGCGGACACGCCCGGCAGTCGGCCAGCGTGGCAAGCGCCCGCTCAGCCCGACGGTGGAGCGGGGGCCCGGCGAGTGAGAGGTAGGCCGGACGGAAGGTGGAAGAGCTCGCGGTCAGCATAGGCTCCGTCCTGCGCGGTTATGAAGCCTAATACGACTTGCAGCCGTAATGGTGCTCCTGGCGGGACAGCGGCTCCGCCGGAGCAGCACTATCCGCGTATCGTGGGATGACAACTCGTCTTGCGTTGGGTCCGCTCTACCTGGAGGTCCCATGACCACCTCTCAAGCATTCCCAGCCCTCGCGGCCGCCTGCCTGATTCTCACAGCATCAGCCCCGGAGGCTGCGACTCCGGTCTCCGACGCCGTGCGCTCGATCGAGCGGCGCATGGCGCGGAACTTCGTCGAAGCGGCCGAGGCGCTGCCGGCGGACAAGTACGGCTACAAGCCCACGCCGGCGCAGATGAGCGCCGGCCAGATCGTCGCCCACGTCGCGCAAGGGAACGACTACACGTGCGCGCTGATCGGCGGGGCGGCGGCGCCGAAGCGGTCGGAGCTCGCTGCCAACGCCCCGAAGCCGCAGCTGGTGGAGCGGCTCCGCGAGTCATTCCGGTTCTGCGAGTCGGCGCTGGCGAAGGTGAACGACTCGCAACTGGAAGCCAAGGTCTCATACTTCGGGAGCGAGATCACCCGAGCCCAGGCGATGTTCGGGGCCGCCGAGGAGTGGGGCGGGCACTACAGCCAGCTCGCGGTGTATCTCCGGCTCAATGGCGTGCTGCCGCCGACGGCGAGGAGTCAGTCCTAGCGTGCGCGACCGTTGGTGCTCTAGCGGGACAGGGGCTCCAGAGGGGCGCATGAGAACGCGGAGGAAACCGGCGCAGCCGCTGTCCCGCTAGAGCGCTTAGCGGGACCGACCCTATCGGCTGGCCGCGCTGAACGCTCGCGCCGCCGCGATCTCCGGCCGCCCGGGCGCGGCCTTCGCCATCTGCTGCAGGAAGCGCCGGTAATCCACTGCCGCGCCCGAGCGGTCACCCGCCAGCTCCGCTGCCCGCGCCGCGCCGAAGAGGCTCCGGGCGCGGCCAGGCTCCCGCGCCAGCGTCGCGCGATACGCGTCGCGCGCTTCCCGGTGACGGCCGACTGCCAGGAGCATGTCGGCCTCGAGCTCCCGGGCGGGCACCAGCTCGCCCGGGGTCACGGGATGCTTGTCGGTGACGTCCTCGGTCTCCGCAGCGGTGTGCGCCAGGGCCAGCGCGCCGGCGGTGTCTCCCTCCGCCAGCTTGGCCCACGCGGCGGCGGCATCTCGCTTGATCCGGGCGACCCGGCTCCAGTACGCGTCGGGCCCGGGTTCGAGCGCCTTCGCCAAACTGTCGAGCGCTGCGAGCTCGACCTGACCCTCTTTCGCCCGTCCACTCCGGGCGCTTCCGATCGCCCGGGTGAAGCGGCGGAGCACCGCCGCGATGGGGGGCGAGGTGTCCGCCGGGGCGGGAAGCTCGGCCGCGGCGTTCCAATCGCCGCGCTCGAGCGGAATGCGCGCTTCCAACGCGGTGCCGTTGTAGGCGGAGATCAGCACCCTCATGTCCGACGGCCGGATGTTTCGGGCCACGTCCACTGTCGCCCGCGCGGCCGAGTCCTGGCCCCGCTGGAGATAGCCGTACACCGCGTAGTCAAGCGCGTGCAGCTCATGCGGTGTGGCGCCTTTCAACCCGATCTCCTCCGCGTAGCCCATCCCGGCCTTGAACGACTCCCAGTTCGAGGCGACCGTCTCGTCCCAGAGACCCAGCCGCACGAAAATGTGGGAGGGCATGTGCTGGGCGTGCGGCGCCGCCGGAGCGATTCGAGCGTAACGACGCGCGGCGGGAAGGCCGAGCCGGGCGAGCGCCGGCGAGTCCGCCGCGTGGATTACGTAGTGGGCAAGACCGGGATGGCGGGGGTGGCGCGCGTAGAGCGGCTCGAGGATCGCAATCGCCCGCCGCTGCTGCGCGAACGTGGTATCGGTTCTCGGCGCGGTCGCCACCAGCCCGAGCGCATGGTAGATCGCGACCTCGACATCACGCGGGTGGTCGCGGTAGAGCCGCGCCATCGTGTCGGCATACGCCTGGAGCCGCGCGGTATTCGGGGTCGACTCCGCGTGACGATACAGGGCCCCGATCGCCGCGATGAACCCGCGCTCCCGCGGGGTCTTGGCGGGCAACGCGGCGGCTCGACTCGCCGCCTTCGCTCCTTTCGCGAGCCCCGGCCCGGTCGGCCCGCCGGCGAACGGGTTTCCCCACGCATTGAGCGCGATCCCCCAATGGGCCATCGCGCAGGTCGAGTCGGCGGCCAGCACCGCGTTGAACGCGGTATCCCCCTCTTCCCACCAGAACGAGTGGAGCACCGCCATCGCATGGTCGAACCGGCGCTGAGCTTCCGGCGTGCAGGAGACCGGGAAGGAGACCCGTCCCAGGCGATCGAGTCCGTGGCGGTGAGGCTCGTTTTCCTGCGCGCCCAGGGGAACGGCGAAAGAAAGCAGGGCGAGGACTGCGTGCCCGAAGGAACATGTGCGACGACGAGGCATAAGGCACCTGTGGCTCTAGCTATGGCGGCCACAAATCTGCTGCCATCCACTAGCGCCCGCCAGAACTCTGCGCCGGCGATAGATCCGCGGAGGCAACCGGCTGTGCAATCTCCGTCGGCCTCAGCGCGAGCAGGAGATCGCCTCGCTTGAGATGCACCGACCGTCCGAATAGCAGAACGGTGCAGCGGCGCTGGGCTACGCCCACCACGTGCAGCTTCCAGCTGCACCGGCCCTGATCGCGGCAGGGCATCTGTCCCGCGTCACCGCCGGGGCTCGGTTCGTCACCACTGGGATTCAACTCGGGGGGGTCCGCCGGGCGGCGGGAGCGGAAGAGCACTCTCGCCGCCAGCGCCGCGAGCAGCGCCAGGAGAATGGTTCCCGGCGTCAGCACGTCGTTCATCATGACTGGGAAGCTCCTGCGCAGGATTGGAGCGCCGGTTGCACCGGTGCCGGCGTCGCCGAGAGACCCATCGCCAAAGCCGGCCGCGCGACCCGGTTGAAGGGTAAATCGATATTGAGGAAGGCCATCGCCTGGAGGGGCGAGTCCGTCGGTATGTCCCCGACCTTCGTGACCTCACCGGTGTGCGGATCGATGCGGAAGAGCGTGACGTGTAGCTTGCCGTCGGGGAGGCGCAGCAGATTAGCACTGTAGAGGGTTCCCTCCGGGTCGTGCTTCAACTCGCCGCAGCCGAAGACGAGGCTGATCCCGGTGATGCTCTCGAGCGGACCTAACGAAGTGAAGTCGCCCTCGTCCGGGTCGCACGATCCGATCAGCTCGGCCAGCCTGGCGTCGATCGCCCACAGGAGGTCCTCGCACAGGTCCTGAGGTCCGAGGCTCGCGGTGAGCTTGTGAAGCGAGGCGGCCTTTGCCGTGGCGGCGCCCGGCGGGGTGTAGCTCAGCCCCAGAATCTCCGGCTGGCTGCCTTCGTTCGGGTCGCCCGCCGCGTAGTGGACCTGCTTTCCCGCGGTCGCGGTTCCGTCGTCCGGATTGATCGACCAGTTCCCACCCGACTCGGCGGAGATGAGGCGGATACGCTCGGTGGCGGGGTCGAAGCCCATCCCGAAATGAATGTCGAACACTTCGGCGATCGTCGGCTCGAACCGGGTGGCGCTCACGGCCGTGGCCACGCCGGTAGCGAGGTCGATGGTGTAGACCCGGCTGTCGTTTCCGACCCCGTACAGCTTGCCGTTGGACGGCCGGAAGTCGATG
>DASSUE010000143.1:0-17406 GCA_035707305.1 Gemmatimonadales bacterium | reverse complement strand
GCTGATCCACTTCGCCCGAATCCTGCGAGAGCAGGTGCGGAGCGGAGACATCCCGGCACGCATCGGGGGCGAAGAGTTCGCGATCTGGCTGCCCGGTGCCACGCTCGATCTGGGGAAGCGGATCGCCGAGCGGGTGCGGATCAAGCTGGGGACGACGTCCTGGGAGTGGCAGGGCCGTCACTGGCCCCTCAGCGCGTCGTTCGGGGTCGCTGCCTGCCCGGAGACCAATCCCGATCTCGAGAATCTGCCGGCTCAGGCCGACGCCGCGCTTTATGTTGCAAAGCGAAGTGGGCGGAATCGAGTCGAGGCGGCGGGGGGGGCGCGCTAGATCACCTGCCGGGTCCGGTTCCGAGGGGTTTGCCCGCTTGTTACTTTTCGGCTGTCGGGGGCGATCGGCTTCGACGGGTTTGTTGAGGAAATCGTCGCGTGCCCAGGTCCAGGCACCTGGTAAAACCGTCTGGAACGTATCAACTGCCAACTCTGAACTGGCACTGGCTGCGTAAGCTGAGCTCAGCTCGCTGACGCACCTGCGGTGACGGAAGCTCGCCTGAGGCGTCCCCACCGTATCGCAAAGTCGGGCTGGCTGGACACGGGGCCCCACCGTGCTCCGGCGAGAGCAGGAGGGGTTGCTCTACCGGCGGGCCGGTTCGATGCCTGCCGGTAGAAAAGGCAGAAAATCGAGCCTAAGCGCGTAGACGCGGTTTCGGATGCTCACTCGGACCAGGGTTCGATTCCCTGCGCCTCCATCACCGGGCGGGATGTCACCGACATTCCGCCCGGTCGGCCTTTCCAGCCATCTGCTGTCGATAGTCTGTCCAACCTTGGTGGTAACTGCTTGTAAGGCTGGTAATTTGAAGGCTGCATATAATCTGCTTTCTCACATTTGCGCAGGCCTCCCATGCCGACGACCGTCCACGCGCCCGAAATCGCCTCCTCCGCTTTCACGGATAGGGTGCGGGCCGCCTTTCCAGCCCTCGCCCGCCGCCATCGGCACCTACCGGTCGCCTACTTCGATGGACCAGGTGGCACCCAGGTTCCACAGGTGGTCGCGGATGCGGTCGCGGGTTACCTGCTCCGCCACAACGCGAACACCCACTGGCATTACCCGTCGAGCGAGGAGACCGACGCCATCATCGCCGATGCGCGGGCCGCGGTCGCCGATCTGGTCGGCGGGCGAGCGGACGAAGTCGCCTTCGGGGCCAACATGACCACGCTGACGTTCCACCTCGCGCGTGCCCTGGGGCGACGCTGGGGGGCGGGAGACGAGATCGTGGTGACAGAGCTCGACCACCACGCAAACGTGGACCCGTGGCGCGCTGTCGCCGTCGAGCGTGGCCTCACGGTGCGCGCGGTTCCGTTCCAGGTCGAGACGGGGCAGCTGGACTGGGATGAATTCGAGAGGGCTATCACGCCCAGGACCCGGCTGGTGGCGATCGGCGGAGCGTCGAACGCCCTAGGCACCGTCAACGACGTGGCGCGCGCCGGACGGATGGCGCGGCAGGTGGGTGCCCTGCTGTTTGTGGACGCGGTGCACTCCACCCCCCACGTGCTGCCCGATGTCCAAGCGCTTGGCGCGGATTTCCTGGCGTGCTCGGCATACAAGGTCTACGGTCCGCACATCGGAATTCTGTGGACCCGGCGCGATCTGCTGGCCAGCCTGGACCTTCCCAAGCTGGCTCCCGCACCGAACGAGATACCCGAGCGGATGGAAACCGGCACGCTCTCGCACGAGGGCATCGCGGGCACGGCCGCGGTGGTGGACTTCTTGGTGGGGTTCGGGGGGCGGGACCGGAATCGGGCGGAGGGTAGCCGCCGGGACCGGCTCGCGGGGGCCTATGCCGCGGTGCACGCCCAGGGAGAGCGGCTACTCGGAAAGCTCTGGAATGGCCTGGCGGCCAATCCCGCGGTCACGCTGTACGGGCCACGCCCCGGCGAACCCCGGACCCCGACGGTCGCGTTCACGGTACGGGGCCGTTCCTCGCACGACGTAGCACGACGGCTCGCCGATCGCGCGGTATTCGTTTCGAGCGGCGACTTCTACGCGGCGACCGTCGTCGAGCGGCTCGGATGCGGCCCGGACGGTCTGGTGCGGGCCGGCTGCGCCTGCTACACGACGGATGAAGAGGTGGATCGGTTACTGGCCGGGGTGGAAGCGTTGGCCCACGCCAAATGAAGGAGCAAGTGGGAGTACGGGTACGAGTACGACGCGGTAGCGTCGTACTCGTACCCGTACTCGTACTTGGAGTCTGGCCGCTCACGCTCCGACCGGTATCCTCACCCTGGTCTTCTCCCACTCAAGCACCAGCGCCTTCGCGTCGCCGCTGCCCGGTTCGGCGCGAATGGTGAACTGCTCGACCGGTGCCGACACGCTTTCCGGCTTCACCTTGGCGCGGCCAAGCTCCTGCTTCTTGACCTCCTCGGTGTATCCGGATTCCTCGCCCCACTGCGTGATCGAGCGGTTCACCACAATCTCCCATTCGGTCTTTCCCGGCACGGTGTACAACGAATAGCTGCCGGCAGGCAGCCTGAGTCCGGCAAGTGTCATCGGGCCGGTGGTATGGATCATCGTGGGCTCGTTGGCACCCGTTCGCCAGATCTTGCCGTACGGAACCGCCTCGCCGCCGATCATTTGACGCCCGCGCAGCGACGGTCTTCCGTAGCACACCTTGGCGGTCTTGCCGCCCACCGTGAACGACAGGGAGTCGAGCGGACTCTTCCGCTTGGGGAGAGGCAGATTCTGAGTGTTCATGGTGATGCACGCCGGGTCCTTGGTGCCGAGCTGCGGCAAACCGGCAGGGGCGGGCGTAAAGACCGACGTCATCGTAGTGGCCAGCAGTAAGGTCTTCATCGTGCCTTTCTCAGGGTGAAGGGTGGTCCAGCAGCGCGGCATGGGCCCGGCGCGCGAGTGCGAGCGCATCATCGGCCGTGGCGGCCATGCAATTCAAATGACCCATCTTTCGGCCTGGCCGCGGGTCGGCTTTCCCATACAGGTGTAGTTTCACGCCCGGAAGTGCCAGGGCCCGATCCCACCGCGGCGGCCCACCGGCCCAAACGTCGCCGAGCACGTTAATCATGGCGACCGGTGAGAGCAGCGCGGGGGAGCCGAGTGGTAGCTCGCAGAGCGCCCGCACCTGCTGCTCGAATTGATCGGTGATGCAAGCATCCAGCGTGTAGTGGCCGCTGTTATGCGGCCGGGGGGCGATCTCATTGACGAACAGCGTTCCCCCGTCTGCGACGAAAAGCTCGACACCGAGGACACCCACGTACTCGAGCCGCTCCGCGAGCGTCCCTGCCAGATCGGCGGCGGCCGTGGCGAGCGCCTGGCCGATCCGGGCGGGAACGACGGTGGTATCGAGGATCCCGTCGTGATGCCGGTTCTCACCCGCGGGAAACGGCACCGTGACCCCGTCGGTGCCTCGTGCCAGCACCACCGACAATTCCGCTTCGAGGTCGAGCTGCCGCTCCAGTACGCAAGGGGCGGCGTCGAAGTTGCGGAAGGCAGCCTCGAGCTCATCGACGGTGCGCACCGTTTGTTGTCCCTTGCCGTCGTAGCCCAGCCGGCTCGTCTTGAGCAACGCCGGGGGACCGACGGTCTCGAGCGCACCCGCCAGCTGATCCGACCCTGTGACCGCGACGAACGGCGCCGTGCCGAACCCGTGGCGTCGCAGAAAGGTCTTCTCCCGAACCCGGTCCTGGGCCACCGCGAGCGCCTCAGCCGACGGACGCAGCGGAACGCGGTGGGCCAACCGGTCCAGGGCGCGCTTCGGAACGTTCTCGAACTCGACCGTCACGGCCGCGCACTCAGACGCGACAACATCGAGTGCTGCCACGTCGTCGTATGCCGCGCAGAGGTGGCGGTCCGCGACCGCCCCGGCCGGACTCCGCGGATCCGGCTCGAGCACCACGACACGGTACCCCATCTCCCGAGCCCGCATCGTGAACATCCGCCCCAGCTGCCCGCCGCCGAGCACACCGAGGCTGGCGCCAGGCAGGATCACGCCGGATCAGGCAGCGTCAGACGGAGCACCCGATCCCTTTCAGCGGCGCGGAACTCATCCAGCTGGCCGGCGAGCGCGGCGTCGTTCGCCGCGAGGAGGGCGACTGCGAAGAGCGCCGCGTTCGATGCCCCCGATTCTCCGATCGCGAAGGTCGCAACCGGCACACCGGCGGGCATCTGCACGATGGACAGCAGCGAATCGAGACCTTGCAGGTGCTTGGTGGGAATGGGTACGCCGAGAACGGGCAGGCGGGTGCGGGCCGCGAGCATCCCGGGTAGATGGGCGGCGCCGCCGGCGCCTGCGATGATGCATCGTAGCCCACGTGACGCCGCCTCCCCGGCATATTGATAGAGGAGGTCGGGAGTCCGGTGAGCCGACACGACGCGGCGCTCGTGCGCGACCCCGAACTGCGTCAGGCGGCGCGAGGCGGCCTGCATGACGACCCAATCGGAGTCGCTGCCCATCACAATCCCCACCAGGGGCTGCGTCATGGAAGAATCCGCTCGCGACTGTGAGGTATGCACAAACTTAGCGGAGCCTGGAGCAATGGGAGACGAAACCAGGGGGCAACAGCTGATCCGCGCTGTGCAGGAGCACCGGGTGGTGGAGCTGACCTACAAGGGTCATCGGCGCACCGTCGAGCCCCACATTGTGGCATGGCACGAGGCAGGGGAGCCGGTACTGTACGCCTATCAGACTGGAGGCACCAGCCAGAGTGGCGACTTGCCAGGGTGGCGCACCTTGATCGTATCGGAAATCGAGAACCTCGAGCTGACCGATCGGACGTTTCCTGGCCCGCGGCGTGACTTCGATCCGTCGGGACTGATGGAGGTATTCGCCCGCGCCTGACCGTCAGACCGTGCTCCGGGTGCGGTCCATGGTTCCGCGCTCGGCGAGCGCCGACTGCGCGGCCGCGAGCCGGGCAATCGGCACCCGGTAGGGCGAGCACGACACGTAATTCATGCCCAGCCGGTCGCAGAACGCGACCGCCGCCGGCTCGCCGCCGTGCTCCCCGCAAATGCCCAGCTTGAGATCCGCCCTGGTCTTCCGTCCCAGCTCACACCCCAGCTGGATGAGCTTGCCGACTCCGCTCTGGTCCAGCACTTGGAAGGGGTCGTCCGGAATGACGCCCTGTTCGATGTAGAGCGGCAGGAATTTGCCGACGTCGTCGCGGGACAACCCCCACGTGGTCTGAGTCAGATCGTTGGTCCCGAACGAAAAGAACTGCGCCTCGAGGGCGAGCTCGTCGGCAGTGAGCGCGGCACGCGGCAGCTCGATCATGGTGCCGAGCAGGTAGGGCACGGTGATCTGCTGCTCGGTAAACACGTCCGCCGCCACGCGCCGGACGATGATCGCCTGCTTTCGAAACTCCACGACACTCGCGGTGAGTGGGATCATCACCTCGGGCATCACCCGGCCCTTGCGCAGCGCCACCGCACAGGCGGCTTCGAAGATGGCGCGCGACTGCATCTCGGTGATCTCGGGGTGCAGGATGCCGAGCCGGCAGCCGCGCAAACCCAGCATCGGGTTCACTTCGCTCAGCGCTTCCACTGCGCGGTGGACGTCGCCGGCGGGCCGCCCCATCTGCTTGGCCACCAGCTCGATCTCGGCCGCCTCACGGGGCAGGAACTCGTGCAGCGGCGGGTCGAGCAGCCGGATGGTGACCGGGAAGCCCTCCATCGCGCGGAAGATGGCCTCGAAATCGGCGCGCTGCATGGGGAGCAGCTTCGCGAGCGCGCGCCGCCGCCCGTCCAAATCCGGCGCGAGGATCATCTCGCGCATGGCGAGAATCCGTTCGCCCTCGAAGAACATGTGCTCGGTGCGGCACAGCCCGATGCCTTCGGCGCCGAAGTCGCGCCCACGGTGGACGTCCGCCGGCGTATCGGCGTTGACCCGCACCCGCAGCTGGCGGACCGCATCGGCCCAGCCCATGATCCGCCGGAACGGCTCGCTGAGGGACGGCTCGATCAGTTTGGCCTGGCCCGCGTAGATCCGCCCGGTGGCGCCGTCGAGGGTGATCCACTCGCCGGCCCGCACGACGCGGCCGTCCACGGAAAAGCAGCGCTGATGCTCGTCCACCGACATGCTGGAGGCGCCCGCGACGCACGGCTTGCCCATGCCGCGGGCCACCACCGCGGCATGTGACGTCATGCCGCCCCGCGCGGTCAACACCGCCTTCGCCATCACCATGCCGTGGAAATCCTCCGGCGACGTTTCACGCCGTACCAGGACTACGGGCTGACCGCTGCGTCCGAGTCGTTCGGCCTCATCCGCATCGAACACCGCCGTGCCGCACGCGGCGCCCGGTGACGCGGGGAGCCCGGTGGTGAGCAGGTCGAGCCGACTCGACCCGTCGATCGTAGGATGCAGCAGCTGATCGAGATCGGTCGGCGGGATCCGCGCTACCGCTTCCTCGCGAGATATCACCCCCTCGTCCACCATGTCGCACGCGATCCTAACCGCCGCCGCGCCGGACCGCTGGGCGCGCCGGGTCTGCAGCATGTATAGCACGCCGCGTTCGATCGTGAACTCGAGATCCTGGACGTCGCGGAAGTGCCGCTCCAGCGTTCGGGCGGTGCGTTCCAGCTCGCCGAACGCCGCGGGCAGGCGGTCTCGCAACGACGCGATCGGATCGGGCGTGCGAGTTCCCGACACCACGTCTTCACCCTGCGCATTCAGCAAGTATTCGCCGTAGAGTCCCGGCTGGCCGGTGGAGGGGTCGCGGGTGAACGCAACCCCGGTGCCCGAATCCTCCCCGATGTTGCCGAACACCATCGCGACCACGTTGACGGCCGTGCCCATCGAGTCGGGGATGCCGTGCAGCTTCCGATAGTCGATGGCGCGGCGGGTATTCCAGCTTTTGAACACCGCGGCAATGGCGCCCCAGAGCTGGTCCAACGGCTGGTCGGGAAAACGTTTCCCGGTCTCACTTCGCACGTGCTCCTTGAAATCCCGCACCAGCCCTTGCATCGCGACCACCGGCAGGTCGATGTCGCGCGCCACGCCGCATCCCCGCCGCCGCTCCTCGAGCCGCCGTTGCATCGGCGCGCGCGGAAGGTCGAACACCACGCTGCCGTACATCTGCACGAACCGCCGGTACGAGTCCCACGCGAAGACCGGATTGCCGCTCTCGGCCGCGAGCCCCTCGACCGTCTCGTCGTTGAGCCCGAGGTTGAGAATGGTCTCCATCATGCCTGGCATCGAGACCGGCGCTCCGGAACGGACCGACACGAGCAAGGGGCGCTCGGTGCCTCCGAAATGTTTGCCGGTGGCAGCCTCCAGCCGCGCGAGCGCCTGATCCACCTGGGATCGAAGCCGAACGGGGAATTGGTGAGTTTGGAGATAGGTATGACAGAGGGCGGTCCCGATCGTGAATCCGGGCGGGACTGGAATGCCGAGAGTCGTCATCTCGGCCAGCCCGGCGCCCTTGCCGCCGAGCACGTCCTTCATGGCGGCGGTCCCATCGGCCCGGCCCTGGCCGAAGAACCAGACCAGCGGCTGGGCGTAGGGGCCGGTCATGCCGGCGTAGCGATCAGCGGGGACACATGTCGGAGCTGCACCAGGTTCTCTGGGATCTCGGTGGGATACTGGCCGGAGAAGCAGGCGTGACAGAAGCCAGTGGCGCTGCCGGCCGCCTTCAGCATGCCGTCGAGTGAGAGATACCCTAGTGAGTCGACCGCCAGGAATCGGCGGATCTCATCCTGGGAATGGGTGGCCGCGATCAGCTCCTCCCGAGTGGGGGTGTCGATGCCGTAGTGGCAGGGCCCGGTGATCGGCGGCGATCCCAGCCGGAGATGCACCTGCCGCGCGCCCGCGCTCCGGATCATGTGCACCAGCTCTTTGCTGGTGTTGCCACGCACCAGGCTATCGTCCACCACCACGACCGACCGCCCCTGCAGCACCTCGCGCACGGGATTGAACTTGATCCGCACCTTCGCCACGCGGAGCGCCTGGGTAGGGTTGATGAAGGTGCGCCCGACGTAGTGGTTGCGAATGAGGCCGTGCTCGAGCCGGATGCCGGAGGCATCGGCATAGCCCAGGGCCATCGCGTTCGAGCTGTCCGGCACACTGAAGACGACCTCACCTCCGGGCGCCGGCTGCTCCCGTGCGAGCTGGCGGCCCAGCTCGCGGCGCACCCGATCGACCGATTCGCCGAACACCGTGCTGTCCGGCCGCGCGAAGTACACCAGCTCGAAGACGCATCGGGTGACGGGACGCGGCGCCAGCCGGGGCAGGTGAGTGATGCGACCGTCGTCGATCCGGACGAAGTCGCCCGGCTGCAGCTCGCACGCCGGCGAGGCGCCCACCAGATCGAGCGCACAGGTCTCCGACGCCACCACCATCCCATGGCCGAGCCGCCCCAAAACCAGCGGCCGGAAGCCGCGGCTGTCCACCACCGCGAACATGGTTCGGCCCACGGTGATAATGAGGCTGTATGCACCGTCGACCTGTTCCAGCGCGTCGCGAATCTGGCTTTCCACGGTTGGCGCGTCGGAACGAGCGATGAGATGTACCAGCACCTCGGTATCGCTCGACGTGGTGAAGATCGCACCGCGCTCCACCAGCTCGCGCTTGATTTCGGCCGCGTTGACCAGGTTGCCGTTGTGAGCGATGGCGAGCGGGCCGCACCGGGTATTGACGCTGCACGGCTGAGCGTTCGCGAGCACCGTGCTGCCGGTCGTGGAGTAACGCGTGTGGCCAACGGCTACATCGCCCGGAAGCTTGGCCAGCATGACATCGTCGAAGTTCTCCGACACCAACCCCATACCACGGTGGGAACGGGGGGTGCCGTCGCCGTCGATTGCCACGATGCCGGCGCTTTCCTGACCACGGTGCTGCAGGGCGTAGAGCCCGAGGTACGTCAGTCGGGCTGCGTCGGGCAGGCCGGATGCACCGAAGATGCCGCACATACCTCAGCTCTCCGCGGCGCGGTCTTCCAGGTCGGCGTGCGCCATACGCCGGGGGATGGCCTCGTGGTAGATCCGCCTGAGATCGTCGATGGACCAGCCATACCTGCGCGGCCCGGCCCGGACTTCCAACCGACCACCCGGTTCGCCGACGGTCCCCACCTGGTGCGCGGGGACGCCCTGCCGCACCGCCAGCGCCAGCAGTTCGGTCGCGGCGTCGGGGGCGCAGGACAGCACGATTCGCGGTCCTTCTTCGCCGAACAACAGGCCTTCGTCCGATAGCTCATCGGCAAGGCCGGTGAGGTCGATCTCGGCACCCCAGCCGCGCGCGGCATAGGGACCCCCGAGCGCCGCCTCCGCGATCGCGACAGCCAGGCCGCCCTCGGCCACGTCATGTGCCGAACGGACTAGTCGTGCTCGCGCCGCGTCGGCGAGGAACCACTGGACGCGGCGCTCAGCCTCGAGGTCCACCCGTGGCGGCTGGCCCCCCACGAAGCCGAGGAGTTCGGCCCAGTACGCGGAGCCGCCCAGCTCGCCGCGGGTCGTGCCGACTATCAGGATGGGGTCGCCGGCCTGGCGGAAGTGACTGCCGACGCGATCCTCGATTCGAGCGAGGAGCCCGACCATCCCAACGGTGGGCGTGGGATCCACGGTGCCGCTCGGGCTCTCGTTGTAGAACGACACGTTCCCGCCGGTCACGGGGGTGTCGAAGGCCCGGCAAGCATCGGCGATGCCGCGGCAGGCCTCCCGGAACTGAAAAAAAACTTCCGGCTTCTCGGGGTTCCCGAAGTTCAAACAGTCGGTGATTCCGAGCGGCACCGCACCCGTGCACGCGATGTTGCGGGCGGCTTCGGCGACCGCGGCCTTTCCCCCCTCGTACGGGTCGAGCGCCACGAAACGCGAGTTGCAGTCGACGGTAAGCGCGAGGCCGAATCCTGTACCGGTGACCTGCAGCACCCCCGCATCTCCACCGGGGCCGAGGGCAGTAGCGGCCTGTACCGTCGAGTCGTACTGCTCGTATACCCAGCGCTTGCTTGCGATGTTCGGCGCGTCGAGGAGTCGCGCGAGCGCGCCCTCCGGATCCGCGCTCGAGGGGCGGTCGGGCACCGCCGCGCGTCGTACCTTGGCCTCCGCGCTTTCACGTGCCGCCGGCTCGTACACGGGGCAATCGTCCACCAGCGGCTGCCCCGGGATCGCCGCGACGACGCGGCCGTCGTGGATCACCCGGAAGATGCCGTCGTCCGTGACCCGCCCGACCGGCGTCGCATTGAGCTCCCACTTGGCGCACACGGCCTGGATCGCGGCGATTCGCTCCGGTTCCGCGACGACCAGCATGCGTTCCTGCGATTCCGACAGCATGATCTCATAGGGCGTCATGCCCGATTCCCGCACCGGCACGAGGCTGGTGTCGATCTCGACCCCCACGCCGCCCCGCGCCGCCATCTCCGCCGACGAGCTCGTCAGGCCTGCTGCCCCCATGTCCTGCACGGCGACGATCAGGTCGGATTCGATCAGCTCGAGCGTGGCCTCGAGCAGCAGCTTCTCGGTGAACGGATCGCCGACCTGGACCTGCGGCCGCCGCGCATCGCTCTTCTCCGACAGCTCTTCCGACGCGAAGCTGGCGCCGTGAATCCCGTCTCGTCCGGTGCGCGATCCCACTGCGAGCAGTACGTTGCCCACCCCGTGTGCCCGGGCGCGCATGAGATCGTCCTCACGCAGCAGCCCGACGCACATCGCGTTGACCAGTGGATTGCCGCTGTAGTCTGACGCGAACCCGACTTCACCGCCCAGCGTGGGCACGCCCACGCAATTGCCGTAGTCCCCCACGCCACGCACCACGCCCCCGAAGAGGTAGCGGTTGCGGGGAAGGTCCAGCGGGCCAAAGCGGAGACTGTTCAAGAGGGCCACGGGGCGTGCGCCCATGGTGAAGACGTCGCGAAGGATACCGCCCACGCCGGTCGCGGCGCCCTGATACGGCTCGACCGCCGACGGGTGATTGTGCGACTCGATCTTGAAGGCGACCGCCCACCCGTCCGGCAGGCGGAGGACGCCCGCGTTCTCGCCTGGTCCCTGCACCACGTTGGGGCCGGTGGTCGGAAACGTGCGCAGCACCGGCTTGGAGTGCTTGTACGAACAATGCTCCGACCACAGCGCCGAGAAGATGCCAAGCTCCGTAAGCGTCGGGACCCGGCCGAGCAGCGAGAGGATCCGCTCGTACTCCTGCTCGTTCAGGTTGTGCTCACGCACGACCGCGGCCGATACGGGGCGCTCGCCCGGAAACGATTCCGCTTGGGTGGCCGGCACCACGGCGCCGGCCGCGTAACTTGGCTCAGCCAACCTTGTGCTTGCCTCGGCCAATCGTTGTGAAGACATCGTTCAACACCCGGCCCAGAAGACCGGGACGGTCATCGTGCGCCTCGATTGTCTCCAGCTCTCCCGCATCGAGCCAGATACCCCGGCAATGAGCGCAGGTTTCGATCTGGACCCCATGAAGGGTCACGCTGGTGAGGTCGTAGCCATCCTTGGGACACTTCATCAGGTGCGTGCGGCGTTCCGCGTCGGCGGCGGCCGCACTGGCCTGCTGGCGTTGCCGGTCGAGCAGCTCGCGATCCTGCTGGGCGAAGTATTCGTCTTCGTTCTTGCTTGGTTTGTGCTCGGTGCTCATTGCGTCCTCGGCGGGGTGAATTCCGGCGCCCGATTCGTCGGAGACGAGGAGACGCCGTCGTAGCGGTGATTCTTGGAGCGAGCGATCGCATCGACGACCTGGCCGCCCTCCAGGATGACGACGTCGTAAGTCCCGCACTCCTTGAGGCAGTCGGTCTGAAAGTGCAGGTAGGTGAAGTCACCCCGAGTGCGGCGTGCCAGCGGTTCGCCCCAGGCGGCGACCACTTCTGCCTCGCTCATGCCGGGCCGGATGGTTGCCGGCTCCTGCGCGGCGAGGGGGCCGGCGGCAAGCCACGCGGCAAATGCGAGGGAACATGCGGTGCGCATTACGGCCTCCCGGACACGGCGGGCTGCCATGCCGCCATCGATGTGAAGAACCGGAGTCCATCGGTCGAGCCGAGGCTCGGCATCCAGGCCCGGTCGGGATGCGGCATGATGCCCAGTGTGGTCCCACTGGCGTTACAGATCCCGGCGACATCGCGAGTCGAGCCGTTCGGATTCGGTTCCACTCCCATCGCCTCCGGCAGATACCGCAGCACCACGCGCCCCTCGCCTTCCAGCTGGGCGATGGTTGCATCGTCCGCGACGTAGCGTCCTTCGCCGTGTGACACCGGCAGGCGAATGCGCTCGCCGGCCGCGAATCCGGACGTGAAGACGGTATCGGGACGCTCCACCCGCAGATCGACCGGCTTGGACACGAAGTGCAGCCCGCCGTTCCGCACCAGCGCGCCGGGCAGCAGGCCGGCCTCGCAGAGGATCTGGAATCCGTTGCAGATCCCGAAGACGGCGCCGCCATCGACGGCGTGTCGCTGCACCGCGTGCATGATGGGACTGAAGCGCGCGATGGCGCCTGCCCGGAGGTAGTCCCCGTAGCTGAAGCCTCCCGGCAGCACGATCACGTCGGCGCCGCGGAGATCGGTGTCGCGGTGCCAGACGAAGTAGGCCTCGGCGCCGACATGCGCGGCAGCACGTAGCGTGTCGAAGTCGCAATTGCTGCCGGGAAACCGGACGACCGCTACTCGCTGGGTCACAGACCCTCCACCTGCACGGTGTATTCCTCGGTGACCGGATTCGCGAACAACCGGTCGCACATTCGCCTGGCTCGCGCCTCCGCGTCCGCAGCCGACGAGGCGCGCACCCGGAGCTCGATTGCCCGCCCGATCCGGACTCCGCCCGCTTCATCGAACCCGAGCGTGCCGAGGGCATGCTCGACCGCCTGGCCCTGTGGATCGAGCAGGCCGGCACGGGGCATCACGCGGACGTGCACCCGATAGCTCATTCGATTGGCTCCTGTCTGCGGTCACCCCAGATACGCCGGCGTTCGCGCAGGCTGGACGAGTCGCCGCCGGCGATCACGTCGGTTGTCGCAGGTGCGGCGGGCGGCTCCGCGGGCACCTCGCTCCGTTCCATGAAGCCGAGCACGAACGCCCGCACCACCCCGAAGGTCATGTAGGTCAGTCCGAGCGGAAAGAGGAACGAGGCCGGCCAGAGCAGGCCCCCGCCCAGAATGATCAGGTGGACCGCGAGGCCGAACAGTCCGCGCCTCGAGCGAAAGCCGATCGGCGGAAAGCGGGGATACTTCACGTTGCTCACCATCAGCAACGACAGCAGGAGCAACAGCACCACCAACCCCTGGTGCTGGAGGTCGAGATATGCCAGCGAGGCGCGGTACCATTCCGTCTGGCTGAACGCGTAGAACACGGCGAGCGTGCAGCCCGCCGCGGGCGACGGCAGGCCGGTGAACCAGCCGGGACTGGATTTTGACCCGGTGGACGCCAGCACGTTGTACCGCGCCAGGCGAAGGGCGACGGCGACCACGTAGATGTAGCAAAGGATCCAGGCGAACCGCCCCGCCGACGCGAAATCGAGGAAGTACACCAGCAGGGCGGGGGCCACGCCGAACGAAATGACATCCACCAGCGAATCGAGCTCGGCGCCGAACCGGCTGTTGGTGTTCGAGAGCCGCGCCACCCGGCCGTCGAGCATGTCCAGAATGGCCGCGAACACGATGAACCAGCCGGCCCAGCGATAGTTGCCGTTGAACGCGTAAACGATGGACCAGAACCCGAAGAACAGGTTGCCCAGCGTGAACGCGCTCGGCATGACGACGACGACCCGCCGCATATCGGGGGTCCGGAGGCTGGAGCGCCGCGGAATCAGTTCCATCGGGCCACCGGGGTTACTCCCGCTCGGGTCACGTCACCGACATGCACCAGCACGGTCGTCGATCCGCGCGGCATGAAGAGGTCCACGCGCGAGCCGAACCGGATCATGCCCAGCCGCTGCGCCTGGCGCACCGCCGACCCGACAGGGTGGTCGGTGACGATGCGCCGCGCGATCAGACCGGCGATCTGCCGGACCAGGATCCGGCCGCGCCGCGTTGCGAGCCCCACCGACGATTGCTCGTTGTCGAGGCTCGCCTTGTCGCCGGCGGCGTTCAAGAACTTGCCCGGATTGTAATACCGGTACTCGACGCCGCCTTCGACGGGGTACCGGTTCACATGGCAGTCGAACACGTTCATGAAGATCGAGATTCGCGTGGCAGGCTCCTGGATGAACGCCGGCTCGTCGGTGTCGACGATGCTCACCACCTTCCCGTCCGCCGGCGCGAGAATACGCTCCTCGCCGCGCCCCCAGCGACGCTCCGGATCGCGGAAGAACCACATCACCCACAACGCGACGAGCGCAGAGACCCCGGCACCGATCCACACGCCACCGGCGACGAAGGCAGCCACCACCGCCCACGACCCCACGATGAACCAACGTCCCTCCGGCGCGAATCGCACTACGGCGCTCCCAGCTCCTGACCCGTCAGCCGCCGAAACGCCTCCAGATAGCGCCGACTGGTCGCCTCCACTACCTGCGGCGGGAGCGGAGGCGGCGGCGCTTCACCGTTCCACTCTCCCCGAGCTCGAAGCTCGGCAAGGTAGTCCCGCAGCGGCTGCTTGTCGAAGCTGGGCTGCGGTCCGCCGGGCGCGTAGCGGTCGAGCGGCCAAAACCGCGAGGAATCCGGCGTGAGGAGCTCATCGATGAGCCGCAGGGTGCCATCCTGGTCGAACCCGAACTCGAGCTTGGTATCGGCGATGATGATGCCGCGGGTCTCGGCGTAGTCGCGACCAGCCGAATACAGCGCGAGGCTCACGGCCTCCAGCCGAGCAGCCAGCTCCGACCCAAGGGCACGCGCGACCGCGCTCGGCGTCACGTTCTCATCATGTCCACTCTCGGCCTTGGTGGCCGGGGAGAACAGCGGCGCGGGCATCCGCCCGCTTTCGATCAGTCCGGCGGGCAGGCGCTCGCCAGCGAGGGTGCCGCGGCGCTGATACTCGGCCCAGGCGGACCCTGAGATGTATCCCCGGACGACGCACTCGAACGGAACCGGCTCGGTCCGCCGCACCAACATCGCCCGCGCGTCCAGCTGGCCCCGGACCTCGGCCAGCGCGGGGATTCGCATGACGATCTGGTCGGCGTCGGCGGTTACGAAGTGCGACGGTGTCACGGCCGCGAGGCGCTCGAACCAGAATGCGCTGAGCTGCGTGAGCACGGCACCCTTGGACGGCACCGCTTCGCGCATGACCACGTCGAACGCGCTCACCCGGTCGCTGGCGACCAGGAGGAGGTGCGTCGCGTCGACCTCATATACCTCACGGACCTTGCCACGACGCAGCAGCGGGAGCGGCAGCGTGCTCTGTTCCAGTACCGTCATACCTTCACCTCCACGGCTTCGGCCTCCGCCGCGAGTGGGCGCGCGCGGGCTCGCACGGGCGCCAGGTACTCGGTGAGGAACTCCTCCACCTGCGCGGCCGAGCGACCCGTATACCGGCTGGGGTCCAGCTCTGCTCGGAGGGCCTCGGCCGGCACGCTCCGGAAGGCGGGATCCGCCGCGAGACGCGCCAGAAGGTCGTTCGGCTCGCCTCGGCTCACCGCTTCGGCGACGGTGAGACTGTGCTGCCGGATCACCTCGTGCAGAGCCTGCCGGTCGCCGCCGGCGCCGGTGGCGAGCATCAGCCAGCGCTCGGTCGCCATGAACGGCATTTGCGCGGCCACGTGCGTGGCGATGACGCTTTCACGTACCTCCAGTCCCGCCGCCACGTTGGTCGCCAGCACCAGAATCGCATCGGTGGCGAGAAACGCCTCCGGCAGCGTCAGCCGCCGGTTGGCGCTGTCGTCGAGCGTCCGCTCCAACCACTGCGCCGCCGCCGTCTGTCCAGTGTTCGACTGCAGCGCGAGCACGAACCGCGCCAGCCCGCCGATGCGCTCGGCCCGCATGGGATTTCGCTTGTAGGCCATGGCGCTGGATCCGATCTGCTCGCTCTCGAACGGCTCCAGCACTTCACCCTCGTGCTGCAGCAACCTGAGATCGCCGGCCATCTTCGCGGCGGATTGTGCCACGCCGCTCAGCGCATCCAGCACCACACTGTCCGCCTTGCGGGAGTAGGTCTGGCCGGTCACGGGGTACGCCTGTGCGAACCCCATTCGCGCGGTCACCCGCCGGTCCAGCTCTCGCACCTTCCCATGGTCGCCGCCAAACAGATCGAGAAACGAAGCCTGGGTTCCGGTGGTGCCCTTGCAGCCCCGGAAGCGCATGGTCTCGATCCGATGGCACAGCTCCTCGGCGTCAGTCGCGAAATCCTGCATCCACAGCGTGGCACGCTTGCCGACCGTGGTGAGTTGCGCCGGCTGGAAGTGGGTGTACGCGAGGCAGGGGAGGGCGGCGTGGCGCCGGGCAAAGCCCTCCAGCGCCGCGAGGACCGCAAGCAGGCGGCCCAGCAGCAGCCGCAGTCCCTCGCGCATCACGATCAGGTCGGCGTTATCGGTGACGTACGCGCTGGTGGCGCCGAGATGGATGTACGGTCGCGCCGCGGGGGCCTGGTCGCCGAACGCGTGCACGTGCGCCATGACGTCGTGGCGGAAGCGGCGCTCGTAGCGCGCGGCGGCGGCCAGGTCGGCGTCGTCGAGGTGAGCCCGCATCTCGGCGATGGCGGCGTCAGGGATGGAAAGCCCCAGGTCACGCTGAGTCTCCGCCAGCGCGAGCCAAAGCCTGCGCCAGAGTCCGACCCGGTGAGGGTCTCCCCACAGCGCCTGCATGGCCGGTGACGCGTACCGCGTTCCCAAGGGTGACCGCCAGCGTTCGTCGGTCATCGCAGCACCAGATCGAGGAAGTTGATTTCGCCGCCCCGCTCGAAATACACGCGAAAACCACCGGCCCGACGCTCGAGGAGCTGGCCGGCCTGCGCGGCGGTCCGCACCGCCGTGCGGTTGACGGCGATGATCACGTCGCCTTCGCGCAGCCCGGAACTGCGGCTGGCTGCCGGCGCGATGCGGAAGATCAGCGCCCCCTCCTCGGATCGGATGCCCCGCTCGGCACGAATGCTGGGTGTTACCGTCACCAGCTGAATGTCCCGCAGCGCCGTGAGCTTGTCGGCGGTGACTGTCGGCAAGTCGCCCGTAATGAGGCGTCTCGGCGTGGTGCGGCCGCCCTGGCGCACCTCCAGGGCGACCGTATCACCGACCTGCAAGTCGAGCTTTACAGCTTCCCAGTCGAGAAAATTGCGAAGCTGGCGGCCGTTAGCCGACACCAGAACGTCCCCGGCTGCGAGCCCGGCGCGCTCGGCCGGGCCGCCGGGTGCGACCGAGACCAGCTCGACGCCTCCCACGCTCTTCCAGTTGCGCATGCTCGACGGACCCGCCACCTCCAGTCCAGTCCAGGCGCGGCGTACCTCACCGTGACGCACGATCGCCTCGGCCACGGCGATGGCGCGCTCGACCGGTATGGCAAACCCCAGCCCGATCGACCCACCGCTGTTCGAGAAGATCGACGAGTTGACCCCGACCACTTC
>DASSUE010000142.1:0-5655 GCA_035707305.1 Gemmatimonadales bacterium | reverse complement strand
CACCGAGCGCGGTTGCGTGCACTCGATCCACCCCGGCGGCCGCCGCCGCGAGGCAGTTGGCCACGGCCAGGCCGCGGTCGCGGTGGCCGTGCCAATCGAGCGCGATAGCGGCGCCGCTGGGCGCGATCACCCGCTCCCGAATGAAGCGCACCAGCCGGGCGGTGCCCGCTGGTGTTGCGAAGCCGGTCGTATCGGCCACGCAGAGCCGGCGTGCGCCCGCGCGGACGGCGGCGCGACACAATGCAGCGAGCGTATCGGGGTGCGCGCGACTCCCGTCTTCTGCGACGAACATGACCGCGAGGCCGTTCCGCACGCCGAAGCCGACGGCCTGCTCCACGGCGGCGAGCATCTGGTCCAGTCTCTGGCGACCGACAGTCTGACCGACGGCGGACGCACGGATGAACGCACCGGCTTCGATCGTGAGCCCGGTGCCGTTCGCGAGCTCGACGATGGGACGAAGGTCTGATTCCAACGTGCGAGCCGCGCAGTTGAGCGCGAGCGGGAGACGGGCGGTCGCGACCTCGCGCGCGAGCAGCCGGCACTGTGCGAGCATGCGCGGGCCCGCCGCGGGGAAGCCGAGGGTGGCCGCATCGATGCCGAGCGCCGGCATCAGATGGATGAGACGCTGTTTCAGATGGCCAGGCGGTTCCCGGACCGACGGTGCCTGCAGTCCGTCGCGGAGCGTTTCGTCGTTGATCGCGACGTCAGGGCAGGACTTGAGCTCGCCGTTCCAGTCGAAGACGAGGCCGGTCACATCGGCGGAAGGCACCGGCGCTCAGCCGCCCGGGCGGCGGGCGTACCGCAGCTCGTCCAGCAACGCGCGCGGAGGGATTCCGCTGCCGGCCAGCCGCAACACGAGCTCTCCCGCTCCGGCCCGCACGACCACGCCCTCGACCCGGACCCGTGAGTCGCGCTGGAACCATACCGATCCCTCCACCACCGAACCGAGCAGCCAACGCTCGGAATCTCCGCAGCTCGCGCGGAGCCCGCGCTCGCCGATGTCGATGATCTCGTAGGCGTGCTCGCCGATGATCAGCAGTGGGCGGGACTCGTGAGCGTAGGGCAGACGCTCGTGTGCCCGTCGTTCGGGAACCGGCATGAAGTGTCTTCAGTTGAGGCCGACCGGATGATGCCGTGCCCGCTCGGCGGGCACAAGCCCGCATCATCCCTCGACCAGCGTGAAGACCGGAAGCTCGGGCGGACAGCCGATCCGGATTCGGACGCCGCTCGCGCCGACCCCGCGGGAGACGTAGTACGGCCCGATCGGAGAGCGATACCAGCCCGCGAGGTAACGCCCCGCGCCGCGGGGCCGGATCGGCGACACGCCCATCACGCGTACCTGTCCGCCGTGGGTGTGCCCGCCCAGGGCGAGAGCCGCTCGAGCATGGGACGGGAAGCTCACCGCATCGATTTGGGCGGGCTGATGATGCAGCCAGATCTGAGGCGTGTCGGCGTCCACGCCGGCGACCGCACCTAGCGGATCGGCGGGACCGGACCGCAGGTCCTCGAGACCGATGATTGCGAGCGCCCCGCGCCCGCGCCGGAGCACGGCCGCCTGGTTCACCAGCAGCCGGGCCCCACCGCGCTCATGGACCCGTTCCGCCTCCGCGCGGGTGAATCCGGCCTCGTAGTCGTGATTCCCCGGAACGGCGATGACCTCGGTCCCGGCGGGAAGCTCGCGGAGCCACGCGGCCAGTGAGTTGGCCCCGCATGGCCGGTCCCATTGGTCACCGGTGAGGACCAGCAGGTCCGGCTGTTCCCGGTCTAGCTGCGCCAGCGCGGCGCGGGCGGCGGGATGCACTCCGTTGAACAGATGGAGATCCGCTACCTGGGCAATCCGAAAGCCGGCGAATGCGCGTGGTAGGCCCGGAACCGGGACCACGTGCTTGCTGACCTGGACCTCGTTGGTGGCGTTGGGATCGAACAGCGGAAGGGCCCCGAAAAGTCTGAACTTACTGTGGACGGACGGCGTCCTCGCCGCCGAACTGCGAACGTGACGCCGCGGCGGCGACATCGATTCCGTCGGCGCCGAGCAGCCGGAACAGCTCCCATTGCGCCCGCTTCGCCGCGTGGATGCGATTGCCGTTGTAGATCGTGCTGACCACCAGCACTCCTTCGCGTCGCCCAAGATAACCGGCCAGGGCCGCAACGTTGTCGAGTGTGCCGGTCTTGGCTCGCATGGCCCCGCGCGGCAGACCGTATCGTCCTTGACGCAGCGTGCCGGTTCCGTTTCGCGGCAGCAGGAACGGCAACGGTGCCAGGTCGGTGGTGCGGGGCGCCCGCACCAGATACAACGCCTGGGTGAGCGGCGCGACGCGATCGCGGGGAGACAAGCCGCTGCCGTCAGCGAGGTGGACGCGAGCCATGGGACCCACCACGTCTCGCACGTGGGCGCTCACCCGATCGGCACCGGCCGTGCCGGCGGCCCAGCGAAGCAGCATTTCCGCCCCGATGTTGAGGCTGCGGCGGTTCACCTCACTGGCCAGTGTGTCGAGCGGCGCCGACCTGACCTGCGCGATGGGCACCAGGCGGTCGTCGCCCATGGCGGGCGCCAGCCTGGTCCGCTCCCAGGTGATTCCGTGGCGTGCGAGCGCAGCCGCCCATGCGTGCTCGAGCACGCGGTCCGGGCGCGCTGGGATCGAGGCAAACCCCGCTGGTCGGGCCCAGCGGCCGATGCTGCCCGTGAGGGCCCAGCTTCCGTCCGGAAACGGCTCGAGCCGTAGCCGGCCCCTGCTTCCTTCCACAGTCCGCGCCTCCATCCGGACCAGGGCCTCCCACCCCGCCGGGGCCGCCCAGACCACCTCGGGCGGAGCGCCAAGCTGGGCCGACGGGCGCACCATGAAGCTCATGACGTTCTCGTGCAGGCTGACGGCGCCGACCGGGGGAGCGTATAGCTGGCCCGGGTACCGATCCTCCCAGGCCGCGGGGATCGCCGTGGCGATGCTACCGGTGGCGCTCCGAAGCGAAAGCGGGCCGTGGATCTCGCGGATGCCCATCGCCCGAAGCTGGGCGGCCAGCGCACGGAGTGACGGCCCGGTGCCTGCGGCGCGGTCCAGGGTCGGGTCGCCGTTCAATTCCAGCGCCCAGGCGCCGACCCACCTGCCGTCGGTGCCGACATACCCTGCCCCGAGAACCCGCGTGCTCAGCCGTGCATCGCCGCCCAACACGCTCCGCGCGTAGCCCGTGGTGAAGATCTTCGTCGTCGAGGCTGCGATCAGCGGCTCATTGGGATTGGCCGCCCAGACCAGGCGACCGTCGGCGGTGAAGATCGCGATGCCCCACTGCCCCGGCGCGGAACGGCGCGCCTGGCCATACCACGCCTCGAGCCCCCGCGCGACTTCGGCGGGAATCGCCTGGGCGTTCGAGGTGGTCGGCACCCCCGCGACGGCGAGGGCGAGCGAGCAGACAGCGCGCATGGTGATACGGCGATCTCAGTTGAGTCGGATGCGCCAACGAGCAATCGGTAGGCCACTACAAGGGCTGCAGCTCGAAGCTGGCATGGAACTTGGAAGCGGTCGGACCCCGCGCAGGACCGATGCACCGCTTCGCACTATGAGGAGTTCGGCATGCGCATGGGTTTGCGTCTCGCGTGATTCGCGAGGCGTCATGAATTCTGCACGGCCGCAGCGTATCAGCGCCCGCCGTTCGCTTTCGATCTCTCGCCGGGAAGGAACTCACCGCATCATGCATTCGGCTGCAGGGGACGCGCCCCAAGCCGCGACCGTCGCGCCCGCGGCCGGTCGCTCCAGCCGGCGCTCCTGGCGCTCCGCCAGCGAGCTCGCCGTCGATCTCGGTACTGCGAACACCCTCGTGCTGGTCAAAGGTGAAGGGGTCGTTCTCAATGAGCCGTCCGTGGCCGCCCTGGGCCCCTCAGGTGAGGTCCTCGGAGTCGGCCTGGACGCCAAGCGCATGCTGGGCCGAACCCCGGCAGGGATTCGGGCCGTCCGACCGATGAAGGACGGCGTCATCGCCGATTTCCACGTGGCCGAGCAGCTGCTGCGCCGCTTCATTCAGCTCACGCTGGACCGGTACCTGTTTCGGGTCAAGCCGACCATCGTCGTCTGCGTGCCCTCCAGTATCACTGAGGTCGAGCGCCGGGCGGTCCGGGATGCGGCGCGGTCGGCCGGGGCGAAGCGCCTGTACATGGTGGCGGAGCCGGTCGCCGCGGCCATCGGGGCGGGCCTGCCGGTGGATCAGCCGATCGGCAACATGATCGTGGACGTGGGCGGCGGGACGACCGATGTCGCTGTCATCGCGCTGTCCGGAGTGGTATGCGACGCGTCGATCCGGACCGCAGGGGACGAGCTCGACCAATCCATCGTCCAGTTCATGCGGAAGAACTACAGCCTGTTGATTGGGGAACCCACCGCTGAGACCGTGAAGATGCGAATCGGGTCGGCGATGCCGTTCGAGCGCGAGACGGAGCTCGACGTAAAGGGTCGTGACCTGGTGTCGGGCCTGCCCCGAACAGTGACCGTCGATTCGGCAGGCATCCGGGATGCCATTGCCGAGTCGATCCAGCGCATCGTCAACGCGGTCCGGCATGCCCTCGAGCTCACCCCGCCCGAGCTTGCCCGCGACATCCTCGAGAACGGGATCATGCTCACCGGAGGCGGGGCCCTGATTCGCGGCCTGGATTCACTCCTGACGTTCGAGACCGGGCTTCCGGTACGGATGGACGTGGATCCGCTGACCTCGGTGGTGCGCGGTACCGGCCTCATCCTCGACGACATGCCTCGCTGGCGCCAGGTGCTCATCGGCTGACGCGGCGGCGGTATAGCTTTCACGCTCGGTCACCCGAGCCACGCGCGCCATTGCGCCTCATCAGCGCCGATCGACAGACCGTTGCCGTATCGCACCAGCGGCATGCGAAGCATGAGCGGCTCGGCGGCGAGCCTCGCCAGCCAGCGGTCCTCGCTCAGCTCTGCGGCCCGGAGCCCCAGCTCGCCAAAGTGCGGGCTGGTGCGATCGACGAGAGCCGCCACGCCAAACTTCTGCGCGAAGCGCCGCAGCTCCCCGACCGAGGGGCCGCGAACCGCAAAGTCCACGAAGTGGGTGACGATCCGGCGCTCCGCGAAGAATCGCAGTGCCTTCCGGGTATCGGCACTCCGTTTGACTCCGAAAACTTGCGCCTGGCCTTCCATCGGTTGTGATGTCTTCAAGGTGAACTGAGGAGGTGCAGATGATCCGTGTGCTGGCCCTGGCGGCGGTGGCCGCGGGCGTGAGGGCGCCGGCGGTGATCGCGCAGGACAACGTGCCGCCGGTGATCGCGAAGTTCAAGCAAAAAGATCCCCGGGTCGCGAGGGAGTTCGACCGAGCCTATGGGTATGTCGTGTTTCCTACGGTGGGCAAGGGCGCGATCGGCATCGGCGGCGCCCGCGGCAAAGGCTGGGTGTACGAGCGCGGGCGCCGCATCGGAAAGGCCACGCTCACCCAGGTTACCGTGGGATTCCAGCTCGGCGGTCAGGCCTACAGCGAGGTCATTTTCTTCAAAGACAAGGCCGCGCTCGCGGATTTCACCCGAGGGAGCTTCGAGTTCGACGCGCAGGTGTCGGCGATAGCGGTCAATCAGCGGGCTGCCGGGGACCTGCCGTACCGGAAAGGCGTCGCGGTGGTGACCATGGGCAAAGGCGGGCTCATGTACGAGGCCTCGGT
>DASSUE010000141.1:0-4511 GCA_035707305.1 Gemmatimonadales bacterium | reverse complement strand
GTCATCCCGATGACCCGGGATACCGTGCTCGCTGCATCCACCGTCGTCGTGCGCGACGGGCGCATCGCCGCGATCGGGCCTAGCCGCACCGTCAAGGTGCCGTCGGGCGCCCGGCGGATCGACGGCCGCGGCAAGTATCTCATCCCCGGCCTGGCCGACATGCACACGCACCTCTTCTCGGACGACACGGTGCCCGACTCCGTGGCGGCGGACGAGCTGGGTGTGATGCTGGCCAACGGCGTCACCGCGATCCGGCTCATGATCGGGACACCGGAGCATCTGCTGCTCCAGCGGGACATCATCGCCGGCCGGACGCTCGGCCCGCAGCTCTGGATCGCGAGCCCGCAGTTCGCCGGCAAACAGTACGACAACGGCGTGGTGGTGACCACGCCCGACCAGGCGCGGGCGGCGGTGCGGAAGGCCAAGGCGGACGGCTACGACTTCGTGAAGCTCACGCTGTTCATCAGCCGGCCGGTGTACGACGCGATCACCGACGAGGCCAGGCGCGCGGGCATCCGGGTCGTAGGGCACGTGGACGACAGTGTGGGCGTCGCCCGCGCGATCGCGGCGGGCCAGCAGATCGAGCATCTCGACAACTACTTCGAGAGCGCGCTGGTCGATTCCGCGCGCATGAAGGGGTCGGTCACGCAGTACGGCGTGTTCAAACCGGAGAACTGGAAGAGCCTGGACTACATCGACGACCGGAAGCTCGATGCGCTCGCGGGCGCCACGGCGCGAGCGGGGATCTGGTCGAGTCCCACGCTCAACATCTTCAACCAGGCATTCGCCATCGGCACCAGCGACGCCGAGATGCGGGCCCGGCCCGACTGGTACCTGATGCCCGCGGAATGGCGGGCCGGCTATCTCGGCGCGCGGACGAAGTACTGGTCCACCGCCGCCAGCGAGGGACGCCGCAAGCGGTACGTCGAGATCCGGAACCATCTGGTCAAGGCGATCGCCGACTCCGGCGGCAAGATCATGGCGGGCTCGGACACGCCCGAATGGTTCCATGTGTACGGCTGGGGGCTTCACCGCGAGATCGCGAGCTACGTAGGCGCCGGGCTCACACCGTATCAGGCGCTCGAGACGGCCACCCGAAACCCGGCCGAGTTTCTGGGTGCGCTGGACCAGTGGGGCACGATCGAGAAGGGGAAGCGGGCGGACTTCGTGCTGCTGGCGGCGAACCCGCTGGAGCAGATCACGAACTCCGGACGGATCGAGGCGGTGTCGATCGGCGGGCGATGGCTAGCTAGGGCGGAGCTCACGGCGATGATCCGGCGCGCGACCGAGCGTCTGGGTGGCGCGCCCCCCGATTCGCTGCGCTGAGCGGCCTCTAGTCCCGGGCGAGCAGGGCCAGTAAACGCTTCGGGGCGGTGAGCCGCCACGAGTCGCGGAGCAGATCGGCCACCTCGTCCCAGTCGACGTCGTGGTCGAGCCAGATGCCAACCCAGCCGCTCGGGCCCACGTAGGGCGGCACGAAGTAGCGATCGGGGGCGGCGGCAACCATGAGCGCCTGATTTCCGGGGGCGGCCTTGCACCACACCGCGGGCCGCCCTCCGCCATGGTGGTTGCCGGCGTCGGCATACATCGCGAACAACTTGTTCTTCACCCGGAACGTGGGTTCGCCCCACGCCTCGACCTCGTGCGCCTCAGGGAGCGCGAGGCACAGCTTGCGGAGCCGTGCGAGTGGTCTCGGCGGCATTCCCTACCTCATCCCGATGAGCCGGCAGTGAAAGCGTGCGGGGTGCGACGTCTCCGGGCGCTCCGAGGCGCCCTTCGACGTCCCACCCCGCACGCTTACACCCGACATCAATCAGTCCACAGGAATGCGCGACTTGTTCCGCGCCAGCCACTGCTCGAAGGTCTGCATCTCGGGGTTGAGCTTCCGTGCGGCGGCGAGGTCGCGCGGGCGGCAGAACTCCGCGCTGAAGTCGCGCTTGAACTGAAACATGTTGCCGAGGTCGTCCGCGCCGGGGAACCCGAGTCCGCGATAGACTTCCGGCGGCACGTCGTTGTACCGCACCTCCTCGCCAAGCGCCTTGCTCATCCGGTTCGCCATCTCCGCGCCGGTTAAATGCTCCCCCGCGATGCCCACAGTCTTGCCCGCGAAGTCGGCGGCGCGCCGGAAGATGCCGAGCGCGGACTTGCCGATGTCTTCCGCAGCGATGCCGGGCAGCTTGGCGTTCCCCATCGGCATCGTGATGGCGAGCCGGCCGTCAGGGCCGCGCTTGGGCCCTAACCCGAAGTAGATGATGTTGTCCCAGTAGAACGACGTCAGGAGAAGCGTCGTTGGGACACCGGTGCCCATGAACACGGCGTCCGCTTCGCCCTTGGCGTCGAAGTGCGGCACCTTGTAATTGCCCATCAGGGTCGGCATCCGGTCGTCATTCAGCGGCACCAGCTTCCGGGTGTCCTCGAGGGTGGACCAGATCACGTGCGACACGCCGGCCTGCTTCGCCGCGTTCGCCTGGTTCGTCGCCTGCTTGTACTCCCGCTCCGGCGACATGTGCTCCCAGAAATTCGTCAACGCGAACACCCCCCAAGCGCCCGCGAAGGCGCGCGCGAGGCTCGCCGGATCGTCGAGATCCCCGGCGACGACCTCGGCGCCCGAGGCCTTGAGCGCCTTTGCCTTGTCGGAGTCGGGTTTGCGGGTGATGGCACGCGCCCTGAACGTGCGCGCGGGATCGGAGAGGATGGCGCGGACCAGGCCGCCGCCCTGGGCTCCGGTCGCGCCGACGACGGCGATGGTCTTCTGGTCGGGCATCAGCGGTCTCCCTATGGCTCTCATTGGAGTATAGCTTCTGCCGCATGACGCGCGAACGCGCCGGTCTGACTCTCGCCGCCGTAGCGTTCGCCGCCATCCTCTTCGCCCCGCTCTCCGGCCTTACACCCGAAGCGCACCGCCTCGCGGCCGTCATCGCCGCGGTCGTGGTGCTGTGGGTGACCGAGGCGATCCCGCTTCCGGTCACCGCCCTCATCGGCGTGGCCGGCGCCGTGGCCCTCGGCGTCGCCCCGGCGCGCGAGGCGTTCGCGCCCTTCGCCGACCCGCTGATGTTCCTCTTCATCGGGGCGTTCATGATCGCGCGCGCGATCTTCGTGCACGGCCTCAACCGCCGGGTGGCGTACGCCGTGCTGTCACTCCCGTGGGTGGGTAGGTCGCCGGGCCGGATCCTGTTCGCGTTCGGCGCGGTCACGGCGGCGATCTCCGGCTGGATCTCGAACACGGCGACCACCGCCATGATGTTCGGGATCGGCATGTCGATCCTCGCGGCCATGGGCGAGGACGTCCGCCGTTCGGCCTACGCCACCGCCCTGATGCTGATGACCTCGTTCTCCGCTTCCGTCGGCGGGCTGGCCACCCCCATCGGCACCCCGCCCAACGTGATCGGACTCGGCTTCATCCGGACCACCGTCGGCGAGGAGGTGTCGTTCTTCCGCTGGATGATGCTCGGCGTTCCCGTCGTCCTCACGCTGTACGCGGTCCTGTACGTCTGGCTCAACTTCGTCTCACGCACGACCGCCGGAGACCTGGCCGCCACCCGCGAGCTGATCCGTCGCGAGCGAGCCTCGCTCGGCCCCTGGACCCGCGGGCAGCGCTCGGTGGCCGCCGCGTTCGGCTTCACCGTGTTTCTCTGGGTACTGCCCGGGATCGTGGCGCTCGCCGCAGGCGAACAGAGCGCCGCGTTCCGGACGCTGAACGAGCGGCTCCCCGAAGGTGTGGCCGCCATCGCCGGCGCGCTGCTTCTCTTTCTGCTTCCCGGCGCGGAGGGCCGGCGGGCGATCACGTGGGACGAAGCCGTGAAGATCGATTGGGGCGTGGTGCTCCTGTATGGCGGCGGGTTCGCGCTCGGCGTACTCTCGTTCAGGACCGGCCTGGCCGAGGCCGCAGGCCGCGGGCTCACCGGATTGCTGCCGATCTCGGGCGAGCTGGGCCTCCTGATCGCGTCGGTTGCCGTCGCCGTGCTGTTGTCGGAGGCCACCTCGAACACCGCGGCGGCAAACATGGTGGTGCCGGTCGTGATCTCGATCGCGAAGGCCGCCGGCATGGATCCGTTCGAGCCCGCTCTCGGCGCCACGATGGCCGCCAGCCTGGGCTTCATGCTGCCGGTCTCGACGCCGTGCAACGCGATCGTCTACGGGTCGGGGCTCATTCCCCTGGGGAAGATGATCCGTTACGGCGCGGTGCTCGATGTGGCCGGCGCGGTGGTGATCATCGTCCTCGTGCGACTCCTGGGCTCGGTCGTTCGCTAGCGCCACGATGGATCTCACCTCGGGCTACCCTTTCTGGCAGGTGCGCGACGGACTTCCCGCCGCCTATCCCCAGCTCGACCAGTCCCTCGAGGTGGACGTGGCCGTGGTCGGCGCCGGCATCACCGGCGCGCTGATCGCCTGGCACCTGGTCGAGGCCGGTCTCTCCACGGTGCTCATCGACCGGAGGGAGGTCGGGTGGGGAAGCACGGCCGCCACGACCGCCCTGCTCACGTACGAGCTCGACACGTCACTGGCCGAGC
>DASSUE010000140.1:0-3182 GCA_035707305.1 Gemmatimonadales bacterium | reverse complement strand
GTCGGTATGGAACGACGTGACGAGCGGGATCCGGGCGCGAAGCGCTCGGCCGCGGGCGAACATGCCCAGCGGCCCTTCGGTGGCCACGTGCACCACGTCGGGCGCGAAGGCAGCCATGATCCCGCTGATGCCGCGACCCAGGGGCCACGACAGCCTGGCGGCGGCATACGCGGGACACGGGATGGACGGCACCCGGTGCACATCCGCCTCCGCGTCCGAGGCCAATCGCCCGTATCCTGGCGCGATGACCTGGACGTCGTGGCCCCGGGCGAGCAGGCCTTGACGCATGGTGGCGAGAACGGTGGTGACGCCGTTGACCTCCGGCCGGAACGTATCCGTCACGAGGGTCAATCGCATGGCCCAACGGTCGCCCCGCGGCGTTAGGATCCCGCGACGATCGCGTAAAGCCCGCGCAACAACCGGTGATTGTGGAAGAGTCCTACCGGTCCCGATTCTTCAGGATGACGGCGGCGGCGGCGGCCGTGAACATCGAGACCAGCACGAAGACGCCGCCGTCAGCGGCCGCGGCGACCAGGTCGGACGCCTCGTGGGCCTGAATCGCGTGCGCGGCCTGTCCGGGTAGGAACCGATAGGCCCAGACCAGGCCGGTCCGACCCGAACCGTACCCGCCTCGACAGGATCACGCTGCGCCAGGGCGCAACATGCACCCCGCGTCGCAGGGTGTCGATGCGGGTTCCGGCAATGTCACGAACATGTCACGGTGTGCCACGATCTAGCGACGGGGCGAATCGGGCCGCAAATTCGCCCCAATGATTCTCGCGGTCGTCTCAGCTCTCAGGAGGATCACCATGACGTGGCAGGACCTCGCGGCTGGCCTGGGAACCAAGGCACTGGTAGGGGAGTTCAAGGCCATCGAGCCTCAGGTGAGCAAGCGGCAGTACAAACGTTTGCTCAGTACGGCCCTCGCCCAGCTGCTCGAGCTGGATCCGGATACCAAGGCTGGAAAGGCACGCCGCTGGGCCCGCAGGGCCACCGGGGTCAAGCCGTCCAAGAAGGCATTGAGGGCGGGTGAGCTGAACGGTACCCGCGATGCCGACGACGCAGGCGACTCGGAGACTGCCCCCGACGCGTAGTCCAGGCAGCGCGGGAGCCGATCGCCTCAGTGCCGGCTCCTCCTTGAATTCGAACCCCCGCCGCGATCGATGGATTCGTTCGCAGCGGGGGTAGTTTCGTGGCCCCCGCTCACAGCTTGTTCGCGTAGCTCACGAACTTCCAACGTCCACCCCGCTCGATGAGTTGGCCGAAAAGGCGCAGCGGGACCGTGTCCCGCCGGCTACCGCGCACTCGGATGGTGCACGGACCCCAGATGGTGTTGGCGCCTTCGCGGCTCGCGACTGAATCGCACGTGTATCCCACATAGCCCAATGGCTTGTCGCCATACTCGTCCAGGGCCCGCCCGATGCCCTTGGTGCTGTTCCCCTCGGTGAGAAACCACATGAGTTGAGGCGACAGGTCGTAGGGCGGCAGACTCTGGGGATTGGTCTCGTAGTAGAGCCAGGCGAACTCGGCGCGGCTGAGCAGCATCGATTGAAGGGCGGCGGTGTCCCGCGTCTCGACTGCTCTGACGAAGCGTTTCACGAGGGCGTCGCGGCTCGCAGCGCTGCCGGTCAACGAGTCGACCCGGGTGCAGCAGCGGCGGAACGATGCCAACGCGACATCCCGCGGTACCGCACTGTCCACCACGGTCGCTTGGGCCGGCCGCGGGGAAGCACCGGCGCCCGAGCCGCATGCCGTGACCCCGACGGCCGTCGCCAACCAGTAGATCCACGAGTATCGCATCATGTCCTCACGAGGAAGCCCGGCCGCGGGAATTGCCGGCCGGGCTTCTCGAGTGGGTTTAGATCAGTTGATCGCGTACGTGGTCCAGCCGCTCCACCACTGGTTGGCGTCGCCGGCGCCCACGAAGCTCGTCGTCTGCCAGCCACCGCTGTAGGGATACCCGGCCACCTGCGCCGTCAGCTTGTCGATCGGCGCCGCGGTCCCCACGTCCGCCGCCGGCGAGCCGGCGGGCGGACGCCAGTCACCCACGCTGGTCCCCCCCGGCAGCAGCGTCACGAGCTGGGCCACGGTGGATCCGGTTCGATGGTTCGCGGTCGCGAACTTGGCAGCGGTGAACAACGTTCCTACCGCCTCGGCGGCGTCGTAATCGCCGGTCGCGTTCTCGGCCAGGATCGCGTTCGTGATGCTGAGCGAGTCGCGGAGCCGGAGCGAATCGGTCCACCAATCGCGGCCGTTGACCCCCACGCCGGGCCACCGGGCCACGATGCTGCGGTCAATGCGTCCGCCCGTGCCGCGGCGAAGCACGACGCCATTGCCGTCGGTCGGGAAGCCCGCGACCGTCGTCCCGGGGCCAATCAGCGTCAGGTTGGCGATGACCGGACCGGAGAACGGCGTGTTCATACCGGTCGGTGCGCTGGAGCCGCCCACGTACTGGCAGTCGGGGGCCGACGTTGGATTGGGATCGCAGCCGTCCGCCTCGATGCCTCGTGGGTCGGTCGCCGGCGCGCCGGAGGCACCGGCGGTGAAGCGGGTGCTCTGATAGCCGATGAGGAACTGGTTCCGGCCCCGGTAGCCCTCGGTCCAGTCGAAATGATCGTCGCCGGTTTCGGTCGAGATCAGGTACCGGGCGTCCACCGCGCCGCCCCACCATTCGAAGGCGTCGTCGAGGCCGTTGAGCGTCTGGATGTATTCCAGCCGCGTGCCGCTGCCCACGGCGTACATCGAAAGCGAGTTGAGCTCCTGTCCGGCGCCGCCCGACACGTCGAACCCGGCGAACTCGATCCGGACGTAGCGGAGCGATCCGCTGTTGTCGGTGTTGTCAGTGCCGCCGGCATAGTTCTCCGCCTCGCCCGCCGCGCCGCCTTCAGTGAGAACCGTCGCGGCGGTGCGGTTGATGATGCCGTTCCCGACTATGAGGATGCCGCCCCAGTCGCCCGGCGCGCGTGAACCAGCGGCCTTCTCGGAGGTGAACACGATCGGCTGGGTGGCGGTCCCCTCGGCGATCAAACGGGCGCCCCGGAGGATCCAAAGCGAGCTGCCCGGTACGTCCGCATCGCCCACAATGCGAGTTCCCGGCTGGATGGTCAGCACCGCGCCGTTGGTCACCTTCACGTACCCACTGATCGTGTACGTGGTCTCGGCGAAGAACGTCCGGTTGGCGG
>DASSUE010000139.1:0-3488 GCA_035707305.1 Gemmatimonadales bacterium | reverse complement strand
CTGCACTTCGATCGGCACGCCCGCGTCGATCATCGCCAGCATGATCTTCGAGCGGACGTCCTGCAGCCGGTCTACCGGCGGGACCGGGAAGTAGCCCTCCTTGTGCCGCGGGCGGTGACCGAGGTTCGGGGTGGCGCCGTTCCGGCCCGAGTTCCAGATGCCCTCTTCGGAATCGATGTGGTAGTACCCCTCGAAGGCGTTCTGATCGAACCGCACCGAGTTGAAAATGAAGAACTCCGCCTCCGGACCCCAACACGAGGTGGTCGCGATGCCGGTGGTCTTGAGGTACTCCTCGGCCTTGAACGCGATGAACCGGGGATCGCGCGAGTACGGCTCCTGGGTGATCGGATCGTAGATGTCGCATACCAGCGAGAGAGTCGGCACGGTAAGCACCGGGTCCACGAACGCGGTGGAAAGGTCGGGCATCAACAGCATGTCGCTCTCGTTGATGGCCTGAAAGCCGCGGATCGACGAGCCGTCGAAGCCGAGGCCTTCCTTGACCATCTCCTCGTTGAGCGTGGCGGCCGGGATGGAGAAGTGCTGCCAGGTGCCCGGCAGGTCGCAGAACTTCACGTCCACCACCTGCACGTTCCGCTGCCGGATCAAGTCCAGCACCGCCCGCACGTCCTTGGTGTCGGTGGTTCTTGCCGGAGCTTTCGCCTTCGCCGTCGTCGCCATCGGTCTCCTCGGTCCTGCCGTCTCGGGGGGCACATGGGCGTCGCTGGCCGCCGACCTCGCGTCGGGGTACGCCCGGGCGAGGCGCGTTGGCAGCGCACCTCGCCGTGGTGCTGACACGTTAGCTCTCGGCCGTCCTGGTGTCAAGCGATCGGTGCAAAAAGTGCATGGAATAGCCATCCAGTCGGCTCATCTCAGTTGTAAATCGCCCAAGTGTTCCCGAAAATCTGCGAAATCTGCACGTTTATCTTGACAGTTACGCAACGGCGTCGTATTGTGGCCCATGGCTGAGCGAAATCCTTGTCTTCTACGGCGCGGGTCGCCGCCCTGAGCGGAACACCGGCTCAGCGGCGCACGCCGGTCCGCGCCAACCGCCCTCGTGAGCGCTGCTCCCGCCACGGGGGCTTCGCTTTGCAACGCCGCGCCGCCAATGGCGGGTTCACTTCAACCGGAGGACGTTCCATGAGTCGATTTGGTGGGTTCGCACTGGTGCTGGCGCTGGCGGGGGGCACCGCCCCCCCGCTGGTGATGGCGCAGAGCACCGAGACATCGGCGGTGCGGGACACCGTGGTTGTGCCCGAGCCCGCGTCCGCATCACCGGCCGAAACCGCCGCCAACCCTGCCGTCGATACCACTGCTGCGGCGGATACGACCGCGGCTGATACCACTGCGACCGATGCGACAGCCACCGACACCACGGTCACCGCCGAGCCCGCGGCCTCCGCGTCCGTCGCCGCCCCGGCCGAGGAGGCGGCCCGGAAGACGCTCGGCATCAGCGGTTACGTGACCGGGTCCTACACCTACTCGAATGGTCACTCCGGCTCCGCCATCGTGGGCCGGTTCTACGACCGGCTGCATAACCAGTCGGTTTTCAACGCGGCCAAGGTGGTGCTCGATCTCGCGCCCGCCACCGACAAGCTCGACGCCGGGTTCCGGGCCGACTTCCTGTTCGGCCAGAACGCCGCCGTCACCAAGTCGCTGGGCCTGAACCTCGGCGACAACGCCGACCTGATTCAGGGCTATGCCGTGTTGAACCTGCCGCTTCGGGGCGAAGGGAAATACGTCCAGTTCAAGGTCGGCAAGATGGCCACGCTGATGGGCTTCGAGGTCATCGAGGACGTGGTGAACCCGAACCTCTCGGTCGCGAACCAGTTCGTCTATCTGGAGAACTTCACCAACACGGGGCTTCGAGTAGACGTGAAGCCCAGTGCCGCGCTCGACTTCCAGCTCGCCGTGTTCAACGGGTGGGACGTGGTGGAGGACAACAACACCCGGAAGTCGTTCATGGGCCGGGTGGGGATCACGGCCACGCCCACCACGACGGTGGGCCTCCTGGGCTATTTCGGGCCCGAGCAGGCGGACGCCACTCCCAACCGATACGGGGCCGAGGTGTTGCTGTCGCAGAAGCTGGGCGGCGGACGGGCGGCGGTGTACCTCCAGGGCGACTACGGGCAGGAGGAGGATCTGGTCGGCCCCGGCGAAAATGCCAAGTGGTGGGGCGCGGGGCTCTGGGGCACGTACGACGTCACGCCAGTAGTGGGCATCGGGCTTCGGGGCGATTACATCGACGACAAGAACGGGGCCCGGACCTCCGGGGTGCTGGGTTTCCCAGCCAACACCCGGCACAAGTTCGGGAGTGCGACGGCAACGCTCAACCTCAAGGTGTTCCCCGGCGCGATGGTGCGGCCGGAGCTCCGCTACGACCGCTCGAACCTCGAGGTCTATGGGGAAGACGATCCCTCGAAGAACCAGGTGTCGTTCGGGCTCGGAGCATCATACATCTTTTAGCGGGCAGGAGCGGGCGGGAACAGGCTATTCTTCCCGCCCATGACCGCGCCCGAACCGCCCCCGCCGAAGCCCGCCTCGGGACGGGGTGGATTGGTTGTCGCTCTCGTCGGTATCCTGCTCGTCGCGGCGCTCGGTGCCGCGCTGTACTTCGCGGCGCGCCCCACGTTCTCCTTTACCAACGGCCTCGCCGCGCCGGTCCTGCTCGTCGTGAACGATGCATCCGGCACCGTGGAGCCGGGCGAGACGGTGAAGGCGCGGGTGTCGCGCGATCGCTTGGTCGCGGAGTGGAAGCTGGTGCGCCCGCTCTCGGCCGACCGCCGCCCAATGGGCGAGGAAGTGCGTGGCTCCTGGGTGATCGCGTCGCCGCGGGGCAACCTGGTGCGTCGCGCGGAGCCGCGGGTGGAGACGGGCGACTATTTTGCGCCCCTCATCACCAACGACACCCCGGGGCTGCTTCGGATCACCGTCAACGCCGGCCTCGACGGCGCCCGCGACTGCGGCTGCGCCGTGCGGCCCGGTGCCCGGCGGGTGTTCATCGGGTATTACCGGGTGTACCGGAACTCCACCGTGCAGGCCACCGATCAGGAAGGACGCACCGCCACGTTCCACGATCTCGGCGAGGAAGCCCAGCGCCGCGGCTGGACTGTCGGCCTGCAGTTCACGCCGGAGGGCTTCAGACCTCCCTCCGGCTGAACGCGCCGCCGATGATCGCGCCGACCAGCATCGGTCCGATCCCGGCGAGAATCCAGGCGGCGATGCCGGCTCCGGCGAGCAATCCCCAACCCAAGGTGTCGGTGAGATAGGCGACGCCGGCCGCCGTCATCATGCCGGTCGCGACCGCCGGCAGGAACGTGGCGAGCAGTGCGCGTCCCACCGTACCCGCCTTCAACCCACCCACGATCCCTGCGGCGAGCGGACCGAACACGGGCAACCAGAACAGCAGCAGCCCCAATCCGGCCATCCAGTTCATCGCCGACATCAGGCTGGCGCGGCGAGCGGGCGTGGCCGGTTCGGTCACTCGCCCC
>DASSUE010000138.1:0-2725 GCA_035707305.1 Gemmatimonadales bacterium | reverse complement strand
CCCAAGAGCGGGTATTTGGCGTTCGTGGCCGATCAGATGAAGGCGGGGAAGTCGATGGCGGACGCGGCAGCGGAGTGGCGTAAGCAAAAGGCCGCGCACTAGCCCGGGCGGTTCTCCCCGTTCCAACGGGATCGGGCAGCTTTCCGGGCCGCCGCCCGCCGTTGCCCGGGCGTCAGCGCCTCCGCTCGTGCCCTCCCCCCCTTTTTCCCGCCCTTTCGGCCCCGGCTGACAGCCTCAGGGTTCTTCTCGCGTTGCCCCGGTGGCAGCGGACGCGGGCCCTCACCGATGGACGCCTGGACCACCGCGAAGGCGATTTCGTTCATGTCCTTCTTGAGGCTCCGGCGCCGCCTAGGCATGTTGCATTTCCATGGCGGTGAGACGTCGAGGAAGGGGTCTTGGTTCAGCCTGCGGGGCATCGTCGCCGAACCCGCTAGGAGATGTCACGACATATCCGTTGCCTAGGGTTACGGAGTAGATAATCCCGCCGCTTCCCGGCACCCCGACAATCGGCCCGTAGACCACGCGCGTGTCGTCGCTCATGCCTTAACCTCCTGGCTGGACGTGTAGAAACTCTGCCGTAGCGCCTTGGCACGCGCCTCGTTGGATTCGTGGAGACTGCGCACCTGGTCGTCGGTCAACAACGCGCCGCCTTTATCTGGGGTAATAGTAACTACCCGTACGGGACCACCCACCTTCCCATCTTGGCTTGCCGTCTCGGTAATCACGTAGAGGGCAAGCGAAGTGAGGTCTGCGAGCGTTCGATCCGGTTCGTAAAGTCGATTTAGCAGGTAGAGCGCGTACTGTGCCACGCCCGAGATTACAAAGCCGTATTCGTGCAGCATCGGCGGAAAATCAAGGCTGCTAACCGTTTGATAAAGCCGGGGAACGCGGTACACCCCCGTTGCGTCAGCGTCGTAGCCTGCGATAACAAAGGCGAGGTCCGGCCGTGCAATCGCCTGCACGCCGGGCGGGACCATGGGGTGGAGGTGCGGAAACCACTCTGCGTACCGGTCATGGGCGGTCTTACGAACAAGATCGGGTTACGTTGGTCGCCCCATCCAATTGCTTTTCCTTCGCGGTCTTTGAGATTTCCTCGATCAGTTGTGTGCCCAGCTCGCCGGAACCTGCAATGAGCACGGCCGCGTGCTCGGATACGAGATGCACCTTCTGCTGACTGTCGTTTTGGGCAGTTACCCCTCGGGGGTCGCCAAACGTTCCACGGCTGTCCGCAGCAGCGACAACGCCGTCTTTCCCCCGCAGGGCTACGAGTAGGGTCATAGGGGGTAGCGTGCCGGTAACGGGACGGCCTGTCAAGGGCGATTCCGCGCGGAATGTAGGCCCATTCTCAACGTTACCATGAAACTGACGCACTACCGACGTCCCATCGTGGGTATCGTCGGCGCAGCGGACGCCAGCGCCGCGTGTCTCGCCGACGCCGAGGCCTTGGGTGCCGCCGTTGCGCGACAGGGGTGGATCGTGCTCACCGGCGGGCGGGACGCCGGGGTGATGGCTGCCGCCTGTGCCGGAGCCAAGCAGGTGCCCGGCAGTCTCACCCTGGGCATCCTGCCCAGCACCTCGGGGGGGGCGAATCCGCACGTGGACATCGCGGTGTTTACCGGAATGGGCGATGGTCGAAACGTCGTGAACGTGCTGACGAGCGACATCGTCGTCGCCTGCGGAGTGGAAGGCGCCGGGACGGCGTCCGAGGTGGCCCTCGCCCTCAAGTCCGGCAAGCCGGTCATCCTCCTCCGAGCCGCCGCCTCCGCGCACGCATTTTTCGGTCGGTTGCAGGGAGGCGAGGCGCTTCTCGCCGCCGATTCGGTCGAGCAGGTCATCGAGCTAATCGACACCCGGGTCGGCGAACGCCGGCCGGACCGACACCGTCGCTGATCGATCTGGCGTCTGACCGGGGCGGCCGCTACCGTACCCGGGTGGCTCGCTCGCGGACCGCGTCGCCCGCCGTCGCACGCTTCGTTGCGCGCATCGACCGCGTGTCACTCATCCGCTATGTCGACGTGCCCGGCGACGCGGTTCGCTTCGCGGGCCCCTGGCTTCCGGTCCAGGCTTCGTGCAACGGCGCGAAGGTTCGCGGCTCGCTGGCCTCCCGCGGTGGCGGGGCATACCGGCTGGCGCTCAACGCCACGGTGCACAAAGCCGGTGGGGAGTGGACGAGGGAGACGAAGTGGTGATCAGCCTGCGTGCCACGTCGCCGCACCCGTGCCGCTGGTTGCGGCCGTTCTGGCCGGTGCGCGGGCCACCTGCGCCGGGGCCGGTTGGCCTTCGAGGCCTGGCCTCCTGGCCGGCGGCGTGCTGTGATCGACTGGCTGGGCCCGGCCCGGTCCGATGCCATTCGCCGACGGCGAGTGCAAATTATCCTCGACCGACTCGGTCTCTGAACGCTGCGATGCTCGACGCCATCCGCAACTTCGTGGGCCGCACCATCGCCAGGTCATCGGCTTCGCCGGACCTGGAGGCCGACCCACGGCCCCCCGGCGTACAGGTCGCCGCGGCCGCGCTGCTGCTCGAAGTGGCGCACGCCGACGGCGAATTCAGCGACGCGGAACGCACCCACGTCGAGAGCGCCCTCGCCCGCCATCTCGGACTCGACGAGGCAACCACGCGGGAGCTGATGGAGCTGGCCGAGGTCGAGCGACGGCAATCCATCGATCATTTCCAGTTCACCCGCCTCATCGCGGAGCACTACGATCTGGGGCAGAAGATGGTG
>DASSUE010000137.1:0-6335 GCA_035707305.1 Gemmatimonadales bacterium | reverse complement strand
TCCTACCAGATCCACGATCGCGATGTCGGCCCGCTTGCCGGCGGTGAGCGTGCCGATCTCGCGCTCGAGTCCGAGCGCGCGTGCGCCGCCCAGGGTGCACAGCGCGAGCGCGTCGGCCGCCTCGAGCCCCCCGATCGCCTGGGCCTCGCGCGCCTCGGCGAACAGGTCCAGCGGCGTTACGCTGGCCACCGAGTCGGTGCCGACCCCAACCCGGAGACCGGCCGCGAGGAACCTGCCGAGCGGCGCGGTCCCGTGGCCGTGGCGCCGGTTCGCGCGGGGACAGTGGGCGATCGCTGCACCCGCGCGCCGGAGTCGTTCCACGTCGGCCGCATCCACCTGCACGGCGTGGATGCACAGCGTGTCCGGTCCGAGCGCACCTTCATCGTCCGCCAATTGGACCGGCGTCGGGCCGGCGGCTGGCAGCGGGATACCGCGGCGACGCCACGCATCGGCAAACGGACCGGAGGCGGCGCGAACAAGCTCCACCTCCGCGGTTGATTCCGCCAGATGCAGCGCGATCGGCAGCCCCTCGGAGCGGGCCCAGCGGCTCACCGCGCGGTACAGCGGTCGACTCACCGTAAAGGGCGCGTGCGGTGAGACCCCGATGCGGATGCGATCGGAGGCGTGATGGCGGACGGCCTCTACCGACCGTCGTAACTCGTTGAAACTCGCTTCGCACTGATCCGGATGAGGACCGAACACCTCTTGGTACACCACGCCCGATGCGCCGAGCTCGGACAGGGCCCGCGCTACCACCCCGCGGTCACCAGTGTCGGCCACGGTGGTGACGCCGGACGCCCAGCAATCCCGCACGCCACGCTTGGCCGCCTCGAGATAGGCCTCCGTGCTGCGCTCCTCCTTGAGTGCGCGCAGTCGAGCGATCCAGCCGACGAAGTCGTCGTCCGGAACCAGTCCGTCGAACTCCGTCAGCTCGAGGTGGGTGTGGGTGTTGACCAGGCCCGGCACCAGCGCCGACGCCGGTTCATCCACATGGCGCACCCCGGAGGGCTCCGGTACCTCCGCGGCCGGCCCAACGCGCTCGATAAAGCCGTCGGGGCCCACCAGTACGGCTCCACACGGGATGGGCTCGCCATCGACCGGCAAGACCCAGCCGGCGGTGAGCCGGACGGCCGGCATGCTACTGTGGTGGCCGTTGCGACGAAGGCGGTGGCCCGGCGCCGCCCATCACTCCGCCACTCGACGGCGGCGAACCGGACCGCGGCTGAGTCGTTTGACGCTCTGGCGGGGTCGTCCCACCCAGCGTTCCCGCCGGCCGGGGCGAACCGTCGGGCGGCGGCGGCGCCGTGGGAGAAGGCGCCGTACCACCCAGCGGGTTGGCGCCGCCCACGTTGAACGGCGAATGCACCGGGCAGAACCCCGTGGGCTCCGTCCCCGGGATGAACGACTCGATGTAGTGCACTTCCTTGGGGCAGAACGGCGTCGCCTTGTAGCCGGTGGTGCGATCGATGTCGAGCGCCGCCAGGGTCTCCGGCCGGGGCCAGACCGCCGGTGGAGCGCGCCGCTCGTACACCTCTTTCATCATGTCGGTCCAGGCCGGCGCGACGAGAATCCCGCCCTGGGCATTCGCCTTGATCTTCTTCGGCTGGTCGAACCCGATCCACATGCCGGTGACGAGATCGGGCGTGAAGCCGATGAACCACACGTCGAAACCGTCGTTCGTCGTGCCGGTCTTGCCGCCGGCGGGGACGGTGAAGCCTCGGGCGGTCACCGCGGAAAACGCGGTGCCATGCCGGACCACGTCCCGGAGCGCGTCGGTCATGAGCCACGCCTGCTCCCGCTCGAGCACCTGCTCGGTCCGGATCTGGGGCTGCCAAACGATCCGCCCGCCCCGGTCCTCGACCCGCAGGATGGCGGTCGGAACAGTCCGGACGCCCAAATTGGCGAACGTGGTGTACGCCGCGATGATCTCCAGCGGTACGACGTCGGCCGAGCCGATGTGGATAGACGGCACGGGCGGGATGCGGGTGGTGAGTCCGAACTCCGCGGCCATGGCCACCACCGCCGGCTCACCGATCTCCATGCCGAGCTTCACCGCCACGATGTTCCGCGACAGGTACAAGGCGCGGCGCAGCGTCATCGGGCCCTGGAACTCGAGATCGTAGTTCTGGGGAGACCAGATCTCCTGCGGCGGCGGCAGCTCGACCGTAAGCGGCTCGTCCGGAATTACGTAGGAGAGCGGATAGCCGGCTTCGACCGCGGCCGCAAACACGATCGGCTTGAACGTCGAACCCGGTTGCCGTCGCGACTGCGTGGCGCGGTTGAACTTGCTGTCGTCGAAGTCCCGGCCTCCCACCATCGCCCGGATGTAGCCGGTACTGGCCTCAAGCGTGACCGCCAGCCCTTGCAGGTAGGGAGACGTCGGCCGATCGTCGTCGGCGGCCTCGGCCCGGCTTTCGATGAACTGTCGGTAGGTGGGGTGAGGAAACTTGCCGTCGGCTCCGCCCTCGATGGCCTCGAGTCGGGCCTCCAGCGCCCGCTCGGCCGCCTGCTGCATCTCGAGATCGAGCGTGGTGTAGATCCGGAGCCCCGCCCGGTAGAGATCCTGGCCGAAGCGGGCGTCGAGCTGCTGGCGCACGTACTCGACGAAGTACTGTGCCACGCCGCTGAAATCCGAGCGCGACGAGAGCAGCAGCGGATACGCCTTCCACCGCTCCGCATCCGCGGCCGCGAGACCCCCGTCGTCCCGCAGCAGGTTCAGCACGGTGTTTCGTCGCTGGATGTTGAGATTGGGGTTCTTTCGCGGATTGTAACGCGACGGAGCTTTGGGAATCGCCGCGAGCGTGGCCGCTTCCGCGACGTTCAGGTCTCGAACCGACTTGCCGAAGTATCGCTGAGAGGCCGCCTCCACTCCGAACGCGCGGTTGCCCAGGTCGATCTGATTGAGATACAGCTCGAGAATCTTGTCCTTGGAGTATTTCTTCTCGATCTCCAGCGCGACCTTCACCTCTCTCAACTTCCGGCGCAGCGACTTGTCCCGGCCGCTGATGTCGTCCGGCCACAAATTGCGCGCGAGCTGCATGGTGATGGTCGAGAACCCCTCGGCGAAGCGCATCTCGAACAGATTTCGCTTCATCGCGCCGGCCACGCGGACCCAGTCGATGCCGTCGTGCTCGTAGAAACGCTTGTCCTCGGTGGCCAGAAACGTCGCCTTGATATAGGGCGACATCTCGTCGAGCGGCACCACGGTTCGGCGCTCCAACCCGAGATCGGTGATCAGCCGGCCGTCGGCGGCATACAGCTTGGACGCTTGATTGGGGTCGTACTGGTCCAGCCCCTCGATGGAGGGACAGGTATTCCCGCCGCAGGCGCTGGTCCAGGTGGCGAGCGCCACCGCGAACACCAGCGTGACCGCCGCCAGCAGCCCGATCAGCACGTTCCGGCGCAGCCTGGGGGTATGCCAGACGCGGGCGAGGAAATCGGGGATGGCGCGAAGCATGAGGTGGAAGGTAACAGGCGGGAACAGGCGACAATAGGCGAGAGCGGGCGAGAGCGGCCTCTATTCTCGCCTGCTCTCGCGTGCTCCGTTACTTTCGCCCCATGTCCCACCTCCTCACCGTCCTCCGACATCGCGGGTTTGTTCAGGATTCCACCCCGGGGCTCGCCGAGCGGCTTGCGGCGGGGCCGATCACCGGGTACGTCGGGTTCGACCCGACCGCGGATTCACTGCACGTCGGCAACCTGGTGCCCGTCATGACGCTCGCGTGGCTCCAGCGCACCGGCGGCACGCCCATCGCCCTGGTCGGGGGCGGAACCGGTATGGTCGGTGATCCCAGCGGGAAACGGCAGGAACGTCCGGTGCTGGGGCTGGAGGAGATCGACGCGAACGCGGCCGCCATCCGCCGCCAGCTGGAGCGGTTTCTCAGCTTCGATGGAGCCAACGCGGCACGAATGCGCAACAACGCCGACTGGCTCCGGACCCTCGGGCTGATGGAGTTTCTGCGCGACGTCGGGAAGCACTTCGGCGTGGGGCCGATGCTGCAGAAGGAATCAGTACGGAGCCGGGTGGGCAGCGAGACCGGAATCTCGTACACCGAGTTCAGCTACATGCTGATTCAGGCCTACGACTTCTGGCATCTCTTCCGGACCGAGCGCTGCGAGCTCCAGATGGGGGGCAGCGACCAGTGGGGGAACATCACGGCGGGGATCGATCTGATCGGGAGCCGGGAGCGCAAGCCGGCCCACGGATTGGTCACGCCGCTCATCACCACGGCGGGCGGCGCGAAGTTCGGCAAGAGCGAAGTCGGCAACGTGTGGCTCGACCCGTCCAAGACCAGCCCGTACCAGTTCTATCAGTTCTGGCTCAACACTGACGACCGGGACGTAGAGCGGTATCTCCGGTTGTTCACGTTTCTCGAATCGGCGGAGATCGACCGCATCGTGAAGGAGCAGGCGAGCGACGCGTCGCGTCGCGTGGGCCAGCGCCGGCTGGCTGACGAGGTGACGTCACTGGTGCACGGGGCCGACGAAGCGGCGAAGGCCGCCGCGGCGGCCGCGGCGCTGTTCGGGGGCGGCGGCGGGAGTGTGGCGCTGGAGGCGATCGCCGCGAGCGACGAGATCCCTACAACGCGGATCGCGTCGGTGGAGATCGACGACGGGGTCCCGCTGGCCGATGTCTTGGTGCGCGCCGGCTTGGCCTCTTCGAAGGCCGACGCCAGGCGAGGCATTCAGGGCGGCGGCTACTACGTCAACGGCGAGCAGGTGGGCGACGTCAACCGCCGTCTCACGGCCGACGAATTCGGCGGCCGCGGCTTCGTGCTGCTCCGGAAGGGCAAGAAGAACTACGTGAAGCTGGTGCTGGCCTGACCGCTCGCGGTCACCACCGGCTTCGCCGGCGCGTGCCCGGCGCCTTTGCACCGAGCAGCCCGAAGATCCCCCGCACCAGCTCTCGACCCACCGATCGGCCGATCTTGGTCGTGAGGGCACCGACGATCGCCGCGCCGGCGGCCTTTGCCACATTGGCGCCGGTGCTGCTCTCGGCCCTTCGGCCAGGCTCGGGGGTACTGCCCGTTCCCGCCTGTTCCACCCGCTTCGCCAGCATCTCCCGGGCACTCTCCCGGTCCACCGGCGTACCGTACTCCTCCTGGAGCGGCGATTCCCGGATATCCGCAGCGAGCTCATCGGGTGCGAGCGGTCCCATCCGCGAAGCGGGCGGAATCAACCGCGCGGCCATCACCGGCGTGGGCACCCCGCGCGCGTCGAGTCCGGTGATCACGGCCTCGCCGATGCCGAGCGAGGTGAGCGTTTCCTCGAGATCGTAGAAGGGCGTCTTCGGAAAGGTGCGCACCGTTGCGCGGAGGGCGGCCTCGTCGTTCGGCGTGTGGGCCCTGAGCGCGTGCTGCACCCGGTTGCCGAGTTGCGCGAGGACGCTCTCGGGGACGTCCTTGGGCGTCTGGGTCACGAAAAAAACCCCGACGCCTTTGGATCGGATGAGCCGGACCACGCGTTCGATCTGCTCCATGAACGCCTCGGGCGCATCGTCGAACAACAGATGCGCCTCGTCGAAGAAGAAGACGAGCTTCGGCTTGGGCAGATCGCCGGCTTCGGGCAGCTGCTGATACAGCTCCGCCAGGAGCCACATCATGAACGTCGACCACAGCCGCGGCTTGTCCTGGACATCGGACAGCTCGAGACAGGTCACGACCCCGCGGCCGTCCGAGGTCACCTGCAGGAAATCGTGGACGTTGAACTCCGGCTCGCCGAAGAACCGGCCGGCTCCCTGCTCCTCGAGCTCGATCATCTTGCGGAGGAGCACCCCCACGGTCGCTCCCGACATGCCGCCGTACGCCTTCACCTCGGCCTTGCCGTCGTCGGAGGAGAGGAACTGGAGCACCGCTCGCAAATCCTCGAAATCGAGCAGCAGCAGACCCTTGTCGTCGGCGTAGCGGAAGACCATGGCCAGCACACCCGCCTGGGTCTCGTTGAGCGACAGCACCTTGGCCAGCAACAATGGGCCGAACGAGCTGACGGTGGCACGAAGCTGGACCCCAAGCTTGCCGGAGAGACTCACGAACTCCGTGGGCACGGACCGGGGCTGCCAGCTGTAGCCGATGTCCTTGGACCGGAATTGAACCTTCTCGTTCGGCGTGCCGGGCGCCGCGATGCCGGACAGATCGCCTTTCACGTCGGCGGCGAACACCGGTACCCCCGCTGCCGAGAGCTGCTCGGCCAGGAGTTGGAGCGTCTTGGTCTTGCCGGTGCCGGTGGCGCCAGCGATCAGACCGTGCCGGTTCATCATCGCGAGCGGGATGCGCACCTTCGGCTCGGGATGCACGGTGGCGCCTTCCAGCGCCGCGCCCAGCACGACCGCGGGCTCG
>DASSUE010000136.1:0-2856 GCA_035707305.1 Gemmatimonadales bacterium | reverse complement strand
TGTTGGCGGCCTCGGTGGCCTGCTGCACGGTCATCCCGAACTCGACCACGTTCAGGAAGAACTGCAGCAGGTTCTGATCCTGACTATCCCCGCCCTGCACCGCGAACGCGAGGTAGGGCGCGCCGTCCTTGAGTGCGAAGGTCGGCGTGAGGGTGACGCGAGGACGTTTGCCGGGCTCGATGACGTTGAAGGGACCGTCACGCGGGTCGGTTACGAAGCTCTGCGCCCGCTGGCTCAGTCCGATTCCCGTACGCCCCGCGATCACCGCCGGGATCCAACCGCCGCTCGGCGTGACCGACACCACCCACCCTTCCGCATCCGCCGCCTCGATGCTCGTGGTGCCGGCATAGAACGGATCGGTGTCGAAGCGCGAATCCCACGGACCGCGCAGCGACACCCGATCCTGCTGCCCGCTCCGAGGCGCCACATCCGGCGCGGGCGCCACGGTCCACTGTGCCAACAGCTCGGCGAACGGGTTGCGCCCCCCTTGGTAGGGATAGGGATCGCCGGGCTTCACAGTCGAATCGTTTCGGGCCCAATCGATCTGCGCGAACCGGGCCTTGGCGTACTCCTTGGAGAGGAGCCCCCGGGCAGGCTCGGCGGGTGCGAAGTACGGATCGCCGTAGTAGAAATCGCGATCGGCAAAGGCGAGGTTCATCGCCTGGTACAAGGTGTGGATGTACTTCGGCGTGTTGTACCCCATGCCCTTGAGATCGGCGTTCTCGAGGATGTTGAGCGCCTGGAGCATCGCCGGACCCTGCTGCCAGAACTGCAGCTTGTAGACGTCGATCCCGCGGTAGGAGGTGGTCACCGGCTCCTCGATCCGCACGCGCCACCGCGCGAGATCGTCCAGGGTGATGAGCCCGCCTTCCTCCTGCAGTCCGCGAACCAGCTCGCGCGCGATGTCACCCCGGTAGAACCGGTCGTACGCCGCCCGAATCGCCTCCTTCCGGCTCTTGCCCTCCTTGAGCGCGGCCCGTTCCGCCTCCACCAGCTTTCGGAGCGTCGCGGCGAGGTCCTGCTGCACGAACACCTGCCCCGCCTCCGGGGGATTTCCGTTGGGGAGGTACACCGCCGGCGAGTACTTCCATTGCTTGATGGTGTCCGCGAAAACCGCGAGCTGCCGAGCGGCCTGTGCCTCGATCGGATAGCCATCCGCCATCTGAATCGCCGGCGCCAGCACGTCGGCCAGGGACAGTTTGCCGTACTCGGCCAGCATCGTCATGAGCCCGCCGGGTGTTCCCGGCGTGATCGCCGCGAGTGGACCGTACGACGGTGGATAGCGGAAACCTTGTTTCCGGTAGAAGTCCGCCGTGGCACCGGTCGGCGCCACCCCGAGCGCATTGATGCCGATGACCTTCATCAGCTGGGGATGGTAGATCAGCGCCTGGGTCTCGCCGCCCCAGGACAGCACATCCCACATCGTGGTGGTCGCGGCGAGCATCGCGCACGCCGCGTCGACGGCATTGCCGCCCTTCTGGAAGGTCATGGCGCCGGCGGTGGCGGCGAGTGGCTTGCCGGTGATCGCGATCCAGTGGCGGGCGTGCAGGGGCGGCTTGGCGGTGCGCGGGAGCTGGGCAGCAAGCGGGGTCGGCGAGAGCATGAGAGCGGCGGCGAGCGCGCCGGCGGCGGTGAGGTGGCTTCGCATGGTTGGAATATGGAGCGACCGCGAGCAGATGGGAGAGGGAGCCGCTTGCTCTATGGCCGCCTTCTTGCCCCTCAACGATTTACTCAAACGAACCCCGGGCCAGCTGCTCATGTTTGCACGCGAAATCGCGAGCCGGGTTTGCAGCGCGCCAGAGTGCAAGAACGCTCATCGCCGAATGCGCAACCTTTTTCGTACCCGGCTCTCCCGCGCCGCGCTGGTCTTTGCAACCGGCAGCGTCACGTTCGCCGCGACCTATCCCGAAGCGCGGGAGTCGGCAACGTCTCGCGCCCCGGGTGCGCCGCTCGCCGTGCCGCCCATCCTCCAGGGCGCGGGACGAACGCCGGGTCCGGCGCCGGACCGAACCGCAGCGCAGCCGGGCACGGGCGCGAGCACTGTCGTCGCGAGCGGTGTCATCGCGAGCGGCCCGGTTGCGCCTCTCCGGCGGGGAACGACGCCGGCCGCGTGGCCGGTCGGGCCGGAGCCGCGCCAAGGAGCCGTGCTGCCTGGAAAACGGATCGTCGCGTACTACGGCAACCCGCTCTCGAAGCGGATGGGCGTTCTGGGTGAGCTGGCGGCGGACTCGATGATGGCGAGCCTTCGCCAGCGCGCCAGCGAATGGCAGGCGGCCGATTCGACCCGTGGGGTTCAGCCGGCGCTGCACCTGATCGCGACGGTTGCGCAAGGCTACCCGGGCCGCGATCGAAAGCACCGGCTTCGCATGGCCGACACGCTCATCGAGCGGGTGGCCGGGTGGGCCGAAGCGAACGGATGGCTTCTGTTTCTGGATGTGCAAGTCGGCCACAGTAGCATGGAGGCCGAGCTGCCCCGGCTCGCACCGTGGCTGGCGCGGCCGTACGTACACTTGGGGCTCGATCCCGAGTTCGCGATGAAGGACGGCAGTGTGCCGGGCCGGAAGATCGGCACCATTGACGCGCGGGAGGTGAACTATGCCATCGACCTGCTCGGTGGGATCGTGGATAGCCTTGGGCTCCCACCCAAAGTGCTCGTCGTCCACCGCTTCACCCAGCGGATGCTCACGGGGTACGACCGCATCGAGCTCGACCCGAGGGTCCAGGTTGTCATCCACATGGACGGGTTCGGCGATCGGCCGCTCAAGCGGAGCGTCTACCGCGACTTCATCGTCAAGGAGCCGGTCCAGTTCACCGGATTCAAGCTGTTCTACAAGAACGACCGGCCGATGATGACAC
>DASSUE010000135.1:0-2716 GCA_035707305.1 Gemmatimonadales bacterium | reverse complement strand
CGAAGCCCGGAAGCGCTCGCCGTAGGGCTTCCCGTTGACCTCGATACGCCACCACTCCCAGAACCTGCTTTCGATCGGGTCGGCTTGATCCGCCGGCAAGCGAAACCGACGTACCACGAACGGCATCCCGTCCAGCCATCCTTCCAGGACGCCGGGTGTATCGGTCATCCGGCAGGCGCCTCGGTCAGGACTTGGATCTCGTACGCCGGGGAACCTTGGCGCCCTTCTTTCGCGCCTCCGACAGACCGATGGCGATGGCTTGCTTACGACTCTTGACCTTGCCGCCACGACCCGACTTGCCGCTTCGCAATGTCCCGCGCTTGCGGCGGCGCATGGCGCTCTCGACGCTACGGCTGGCTGCCCGGCCGTATTTCCTTCCCGCCTTCTTTCGGGATGACGATCGTTTCGTTGCCACATCGCCTCCTTGCAGATGCTGCGCTCCTAAGTGCCATCAGGTCCGCACGGTACGGGAGGATGCGGCGAGCCGCTGTGCGCTCTGGCACAGCAGCCGGGGGGCTGACCGCGATCGGCTCAGTCGCCCCCTCCACGGTGTGTCGGATTCGGAGCGGCGACGGCGCAGAGCTCGTGCACAGCGTGCCGGAGCTGATCCGGCGTGAACGGCTTGGCCAGGGCGGCGCGCACGGCGCCGTGGGCCGGCGGAAGCAGCGGATCGACGTATCCGGAGATGTAGAGGATTGGAACAGTGGGGTAACGCCCTGCAATCCACTCGCCCAGTTTCGCGCCGTCCAGGCGGGGCATGCGGAGGTCTGTGATGACCAACGCCGGCGCCTGGCGCACTAGGTGCAGCATCTCGATGGCTTCGAGCCCATCAGAGGCAGGAATCACTTCCCAGCCGGCGTGCGTCAGCGTGCGAGCCGCGACGGCTTGCGCAGCGGGGTCATCGTCGACCAGCAACACCAACGGGCGTGGCGGGCCGTTCATGAGCGATCCTGGGGGGCGGTCTCAGTATCGTACCGCTATCGGGCGCTCCCGCAAGGTCGATCGAACGCCGGGGGCAGGCTGGCCGGTGTCGCCAGGCTCATCGTCCTCGCTTTCGATCGGTGGCTCCCCGGTCCAGCTAATGAGCTCGAATCGGCCGCTCCATTGCTCGACCACCGCCGTGCAGTGCTCGATCCAGTCGCCGCAGTTGATGTAGTCGACGCCGTCCCGCGACTTGATCACGGGTTGGTGAATGTGACCGCAGATGACCCCCTGCGCGCCGAGTGCCCGGGCGCGATCGGCCAGCACCTGCTCGAAGTTCGAGATGTAGGCCGTGGCCCGCTTCACGCTCGCCTTCACCGCCCGGGAAAAGCTCCACGGCTCCGCGCCGGCGAGCGCGCGGGCCCGGTTGTTGAGGTGATTGAGCCAGATGAGCCAGTCGTATGCGTGGGCCCCGAGCCGTGCGAGCAACGGGTGGGCTTTGACGATGGCATCGGCTTCGTCACCGTGCGTAATCAGCAGGCGGCGGCCGTCCAGAGCGTCGTACACGACCTGCGATGCAACCTGGATATTGACCAACCCCACGCCAGCGAGTGACGCCAGGTCGGCGTCGTGATTTCCGGGCACGTAAACCACCATCTCGCCCCGCTGGGCCCGCTTGAGCACGTGGCGCACCAGTCGGTTGTAGGCCGGATCCCAGCGAACCCGCCGGCGCAGGATCCACAGGTCCAGGATGTCGCCCACGAGATAGAGCCGCTCGCTCGACGTGGCGCGGAGGAAGCCGAGCGCCAGGTCGGCGCGGCAGCCGGTGAGCCCGAGGTGGAGGTCCGAGAGAAAGATCGAACGGACGTCGGGCCGCACGGGCTCAATCCGCAGAGGCGCGGATGGATTCGTACTCCTCGACCAGGGTGTCGAGCTCGCGTTCCCAATCCCGTGCCACGGCGAACGCACGCGCCGCGTGCCCCATACACGCTCGGAGCTCGCCGTCCCGGGCGAGCTCCACAGTGGCGCCCGCGAAGCGGCCGGCATCGCCGGCCGGCAGCAGCCGACCGGTCACCCCGTCGCGGACGTTGTCCCGCACGCCCCCGGCATCCGCGGCCAGCACCGGCACTCCGGACGCCATCGCCTCCAGCACCACCAGGCCGCAGGTCTCGGTGGGCGACGTGAATACGAAGAGATCGGCATCGGCATAGAGGTCGGCCAACCGCTCGCGATCGATGAAGCCGAAGTGGGTCGCGAACGGCAGCGCGCGCCGCACCCGCTCGGCTTCGGGACCGTCACCCGCGAGGCAGAAGACAGCGCGGCGGCCGAGGAGCTCGAACGCTTCGTGAAATGCCGCGACGAGCGTGTCCATGTCCTTCTCCACGGCGATGCGGCCGACATGGAGAACGAGTACCCGCCCGTCCGCGCCGAGATCGCGTCGTCGCCGCTCGTCCCGCCGGCCGGGATGGAACAGCCTCGCGTCCACCGCGCGGCCCCACACGGTGGGCCGGGCCACGCCGAGCCGGCGCAGCTCGGCGCAGGTGCTCTCGCTCGGCGTCTGCGTGGCGCGCGCGGGGCCGTGAAACCAGCGGAGATACCGCCGCGTGGGCCCGACCGCCCAGTCACCCAGGTAGCGAGCCGCGTAGCTGGGGAAGTCGGTATGGAACGACGTGACGAGCGGGATCCGGGCGCGAAGCGCTCGGCCGCGGGCGAACATGCCCAGCGGCCCTTCGGTGGCCACGTGCACCACGTCGGGCGCGAAGGCAGCCATGATCCCGCTGATGCCGCGACCCAG
>DASSUE010000134.1:0-16729 GCA_035707305.1 Gemmatimonadales bacterium | reverse complement strand
ATCGTGACACTGCTGCGCGCGCTGGAGCGCCACTGGTTCGAGCCAGCGTCGCTCCGCGACCTCGCGATCGTTCGGATCGTGATCGCGGGGTCCGCACTGGTGCTGTTCCGACCGGACCTCGACTGGATGATGATGCTGGCGCATGCGGAGCCATCGACATTTCGCCCGCTGCCCATCCTGAAGCTCCTCATGCTCCCGTTTGGCGAGTGGGGAGTCCGTCCGGAGCCGATGTTCCTTCGGGCGCTCTGGTGGCTCTATCTCGTCGCCGCGTGCGGTGCAGTCGTCGGCTTTGCCACCCGATTGAGCCTCGTCGCCCTCGCGTGGAGCGCCACGCTCATCGTCGCGCACAACTATTCCTACGGTGAGCTGCACCACCCGGAGGCGATCTTCATCCTCGCCATCTGGATCCTCGCCTGCGCCCCCACCGGGCAGGCGTTGAGTCTCCATGCGCTGCGACGTCGGATCGACCGCTCGCTCGGTGCCCAGCGGTTCGAGCCGATCCGGCCCGAGGACGAACAGAGTGAGCTCGCGCGGTGGCCGCTGCGCGTGATCCAGTGGCTGCTCGTCCTCGCCTATCTCTCGGCCGGGTTGTCGAAGCTGTGGCGCGGCGGGCTGCAATGGTTCAACGGGTATACGCTCGCGTACTTCCTGATCCAGGACGGGGTCCGATGGGGGAGCGCCCCGGCCCTCTTGCTCGCGCCACACCCCGAGGTGCTCGCCCTGCTGTCGGTTGGTTCGATCGTCATTGAGCTGACATTCGCGCTGGCGGTGCTGGTGCCTCGCCTCGCGTGGCCCTATGTCCTCGCCGGCACCGGTCTGCACATCGGCATCTTCGTCCTGCAGCGGGCGACGTTCTTCACCTTCATCGTGCTGTACATCGTCTTCATCGAGTCCCTCCGGCGGACCTGGCCCCGCCGGCTCCGGGCCGCGAGGCCGGCCCCATGGACGGTGATCTACGACGGCCTGTGTCCGCTCTGCGTGCGAACGATGGTGGTGCTGGACGCGTTCGATCTCCGGCGGCGGCTCCGCGCGGTGGATTTCGAGCGCGACTGGGCCGCCGCGGCCGCCGCCGCCCCGCCGCTTTCCCCCGAGCAGGCGCGGGCCGCCATCCATCTCGTCGGGCCCGACCGGCGAGTGTACTCGGGGTTCGCCGCGTTCCGGGTGCTCACCCGTTTGCTGCCGGTGCTGTGGCCCTTCCTCCCTCTCGTCTACGCCCCGCTCTCGAGCACGTTCGGCCCCCGGATTTACCACCTGATTGCGACCAGTCGCGGCCGGCTGAGCTGCCGGGCGGATACATGCACCGCCTAGCAGTACCCGGCGAACCCGCCTGACCGCCGATGCTATTCAACAGCTTCGTCTTTCTGCTGGCGTTCCTGCCGATCACATACATCGTGTTCTGGCAGCTCGAATCCAGGGTCGCCCGGTACGCATGGCTGACGGCCGTGAGCTACGTGTTCTACGGATACTGGGACGCGAAGTTCTGTCTCTTGATGCTGTTTTCCACCGTCGTGGCGTATACCGCCGGGCTCGGCTTCCTGAAGTGGCCGGAGTCCTCCCGGGCACGGCGATTGTGCCTCATCATTCCAATCACCGTCGATCTCTCGCTGCTCGGGTTCTTCAAGTATGCCGATTTCGCGCTACAGAGTGTGTCGGCCGGCCTGCGCGCCTTCGGTGCGGAGGTGGGCTTTCCACGCCTCGACATCATCCTGCCGGTAGGCATCTCGTTCTACACATTCCATACCATCAGCTATATCGTCGACTGCTATCGCGGGGTGGTCCGACCCACGCGGAATCTGCTCGAGTTCTCCACCTACGTCTCGCTCTTCGCCCAGCTCGTTGCCGGCCCCATCGTGCGCTTTCGCCAAGTCGAGCAGGACCTCGAGAATCTCGGCAAGGCGGATCGCACCCGGTGGCTCGGCGTGGGCGTGGCGTACTTCGTGGTAGGGATGTTCGAGAAGGTGGTGGTGGCCGATTACCTCGCCAGCTTCGTGGATCCGGCCCTGAGCCGGTACTGGGAGCTTTCGACGACGGGCGCGTGGCTGGCCATGCTGGGGTACACCTTCCAGCTCTACTTCGACTTCTCCGGCTACAGCGACATGGCCGTGGGGTTGGGATACATGTTCGGCATCCGGCTCCCCATCAACTTCAACTCGCCGTACAAGGCGCTCAATCCGTCGGACTTCTGGCGGCGCTGGCACATCTCGTTGTCGGGCTGTTTGCGCGACTATGTGTACATTCCGCTGGGCGGGAACCGCGGGAGCGAGGCGCAAACCTATCGCAACCTCCTGCTCACCATGTTGATCGGTGGGCTGTGGCACGGCGCCAACTGGACGTTCGTCGTGTGGGGCCTGTACCACGGAATGTTGTTGGCGCTGTACCGGGCGTTCGGCGGTGCATGGGATCGGCTGCCGCGGGTGCTGCAACTCATCGGCACGTTCGTCCTGGTCGTTGTCGGATGGGTAATGTTCCGGTCCACCGATTTCACAATGGCCGCCGACCTGCTCGTCCGGATGTTCGTCCCGACTTCCGGCGAGTCCATCGACCGGGGCGCTGCCCTACTGCCGATGCTGGTCTTCGCAGGCATATGGGCGATGGCAGGGCCCAACATGCACGAGCTGAAGGATCGGGGCTGTCTTCTGCGCCATCGGCTCGCGCTCGCCGCGGCCAGCGGCGCCTGTGTGGCGACCATGTTGGGCGCGGCAGGGTCGCCGTTTCTTTACTTCCAGTTCTGAGCATGGTGCGAACGGCGCAGGCGGTGCTGCTCATCGCGGTGGTAATCATCTCGGCCGAGCTGACCGCGCGGGTCGACGACAAGGTCCGCCGGGGCATCTCCGTGTTCTCCCAGCCAAGCTGGGACGTCACGCTGATGCGGCGAGACTCGACGCTGCTCACCGGTCGTCCGCATGCGCGAAAGGGCGCGATACGATTGAATGCGTACGGGTTCCGAGGCCCCGACCTCCGCGATCCACTGCCACCGGGATGCGTTCGCATCATGGCGATCGGCGCATCCGAGACCTTCGACGAGAATGGCCGCGTGGAGGACTACCCGCGGCTCCTCGAGAACCAGCTGCGGGACCATGGCTGCTTCGAGGTGTTGAACGCCGCGATCGTCGGTCAGGCTCTGCCCCGGCTGCAGCACACCTGGGAACATCACGCGTCGAGAGTGGCCCCGTCGATCGTGATCATCTATCCCACGCCCTCCTTCTATCTCCGCGACGTGCCGCCCGCCTATCCCACGGATGTGCTGCACGATCCGCCCACCCGGCCCTGGTGGCACCCGCGGGTGCTGGTCTGGCTCGAGGAGAGCACGCTCGGATGGCCGCAGGTCGTGCGCACCCATCTGCTTCGGCGGGAGCTGTCCGCGGCCGCCGATACGGGCGGGCCAGGATGGGTGTACTCGGAGCTGCCTCTCGATCGGCTCGCAGTCTACGAGCGGCAGCTCGACAGCATTGCGACCGCCGTTGCCCAGCGCAACGCGATCCCCGTGCTCGTCACGCATGCAACCCGATTCGATCGCCCGCCGGCAAAGGCGGATTTGGACATCCTCGACGCGTTTCGCCACAACTCGGGTCAACGGGCCACGCGAGACGTGATCCTGGCGTTCGAGGACAGCGCAGCGGCGGCGACCCGCCGCCTCGCCGCCCGACGCGGGTATCCGCTGGTCGACGCGGCAGCCAAGATGAACGGCCGGGGCGAGCTGTTCAGCGATTTCATGCACTTTACGCCCGCGGGAGGCCACACGATGGCGCGGTTGTTGGCCGCGAAAGTGCTCGAGATTGTGCGGGAACGATCGTTCCCGCAGCCACCAGGCGTCTCAGCCCGAGGGGCCAAGTAGGATTCGCTGTCGGCTGGGTGTCGGCACCGCATCGAGATCGCGTGGCGCGGATCGGGTCCGCCATCAGTGCCGCCCACCTGGCCGCCCCCTTCCCACTAGCGGCGATCGACTCGGATCAGCGCGACATTTCCTCGACGCCACACGGTCGGCCCACAGGCGGCAACCCGCGCCAGCGTTTCGCGCCGCAAGGTGACCAGCCAGCGCACCGGCTCCGTCACGCGGGCTTGGCAGCCGTGGGCGAAAATGGCGACCCGCATCTGCTGCAGCGCGTGCCAGCGAAGAATCTCCTCCGGTGTGGTTGGTACGAATTTCCACGAGACCAACGTCGGCCGTGGGATATGGCGATGAAGGCTGACGTATTCACCTTCGAGCTCACGATACGGCTCGATAAGGACCACGTCGGTGGGCTGGGTATGTGTCTGAATCGCGGCGACGAGGGCCGGTCGCTCCGGCAAGTCGGCACCCCGCCGCCAAGTCCTGACTCCGTTGCTCACCAGGTTCGCCGCCAGAGAAATACCGAGGACGGCCGTGATCAGGCCCTTGATGGCTGTGCCGCGCGGCGTGAGCTCGCTGCTGAGCACCGCAACCAGGCCCACGATGGCGAGCAAGAGCGCAAGCGAGCTCGGCCGGAACAAGTAGAACTTGGTGAGGACCAGTGTGTGACGGTCGAAAAACGCGAGCACGACGGCGAGGTGCAGGTACAGCAACGTGAAGTATGCTATTTCGAGCACGGACAGCCGGACGCTGTCAGACACGTGGCCGCGGCGCCTCACCACACCCAGTGCGAGCATGAGCGCGAACATCGTAGCGATGCCGGGCAGCCACTTCAGGTGAGCGAACGGATCTGCGAATGGCGAAGCATGATGGGCCACGCGTTCCGCGTAGATGCGCGTGGCTGAGAGTCCATCGGCGGTCAGGGTGGATCCGGTCGATTGTTCCGCCGCGATGGCGACAGCCAGCGGCAGCGTCAGGACGGCGTAGGTAGCCACCGACCGTGCCACCGATCCCAGCTGGCGGGTGTCGCGCCAGGCCAGGCCGAGGATGACGAGGGTCCAGAACCCTCCCACGAGAAAGTGCATGTAGGTGGCCGCAGCGCTCAGGAGAATGGCGGCGAGCCACCTTCGGCGCAGGGCGGCGCCGAGACTGAAGAACAACAGGGCATACGCCAGCGTCTTCGGCTCAACGCCCGCGAACAACCATTCCCCGCCGAGCAGATCCTGGCCTGCCATCACGAACAGGACGATGACAAGGACCGCATCCCACGCCGACAGCCGCAACGCAGCGAACAGGTAGGTCAGGCCGGCCGCGTATGCGATCGCCATCCCCACCCGGAGCACCGGCTGTCCGGCCGTGGTTCCGAACAATCGCAGAACCCACCCCAGCACGACTTCGGGCGCGTAGCGGGCAAACGACGCATCGAACACCGCGTGGAGCGGCGAGAAGCGCTGCGGAGCCACCTTGCGGTAGGCGAGCTGCAGATACCCTTCTTCGTTCGGATGCCAGTCGAAGGGGAAGAGCAGCCCCACGAGGACAAGCGTGAGCGCGCCAAACAGCAGGGGACGGCTCCGGGACCGCTCCACCGAGCCGACAAACTGATCCAACGCATCCAGCCAACGAAGGGGTTGCCACATGCCCTCGGCTCCGATTGGTCGTAGCGCCCGAGCATCGCGGCGGCGAGACCGGAATGCCAGCGCGCGCGTTCGGCGATAAGAGCGGCTTTACCCTGGGTGCGGGAGTATTGTCTCTCCGGCCGCATAGCGTTCAAGCTACCTACCCCCCGGCGGTCGAGCTCCATCTGCACCTGCTCCAGCGAGCAGGCATATTGCCCCTGATAGAACTGCTGCTCCTCGGTGCGGTCCACCCCGACGACAGGCGGGAGCCCCTCGAAGGAGTCGAAGCCGAAGAACCGCATATCCGCGAGGCCGAGCTCCCGCGCAGCCAATTGGCGTGCAGAAAGGTGTGGCCCTTGAGCACCCTTGATTCGTAGTAGTCGCCCCGCGCGGCGGTGCCGGCCTCGACCGCGCGCCGAAGGCATCGCCGCACGACGCACGGCAGCTCTGTCCCCTCGGACGCGAAGCCATGGAAGAGAAGCCATGGAAGAGAAGCCATGGAAGAAACGAAAGTAGACCCGGGCCGCGACCCGGTTGAACCGTGCGGGACGAAGCATTTTGACAGCCAAGTTCCGCGGCGTCCTGGCCATTGCTCAACTTATGCGGGTTCGCTGCTCCGTGGCACCATCGGGGCCGGGCTGGCTTGGTCCGTGCTGATCGCGTCACCCCTCGCGTCCCAACAGCCGTCGCCGGTGCTCCGCTCGTCCATCGTTGCCGGGTATCACGCGGCGTTCCTGTGCTCGGCCGTGTTCCTCGCGCAGCGTCCCGCCGCGGCCGTCGCGCGCGAGGAGCTGGGTCCGGCTCTGCTTGATCAGTCCGCCGACAGCTCCGCCGAGCTCCGGCCACGACGGATTGAAATCGACAGCGCGGAGCGCATGACGTCCGCGGTTCCCAGCCTCGCCGACGACCCATTCTTCCGAGGCCAACCGCGCCGCGCGGTCTTCCAGCAGGGCAGGGGCTGCACGCTGCTTCCGCCGGGAGCGGGCCCGGACGCGGCGCGCGATCTCCCGCCGCCGCCGCCGTGGACCCCACCGGATGTGGCGTCGCGGCCGTGGCCCGCCGGAGATCTGGTGCCGTCAGAGGCGCTTCCGCCCGAACTCGATGCCGCACGACTGACTGCTGCGGTCGATTCCGCGTTCGTCGGATCGGCCTACCGGCCGCATCATACGTTGGGGGTGGTCGTGGTGTACCGCGGACGGATCGTGGCCGAGCGCTACGCCGCAGGATGGGGGATGCACACGCAGTATCGAACCTGGTCCACCGCCAAGAGCATCACCAACACCTTGATCGGAATTCTGGTGGGAGAACGCAAACTGCGGGTTGACGCGCCGGCACCGATCGCGGAATGGCGTCACCCGCTCGATCCCCGGGGTGCGATCACGATCGAGCATCTGCTGCACATGAGCAGCGGACTCGAGAGCGCGGGCAATCGGACTCCAGTCGGGTACTGGGGCGGCATCGATATCGCCGCCGACGCGGCGTCGGCACCGCTGGAGCGGGCGCCGGGAACGCGGTGGAAATATTCCAACTACGACACCATCCTGCTGCTCCGCGCGGCGCGCCAGGTGTTGGGGGACGCCGCGTACGCCAGCTTCCCCCGCCGAGCCCTGCTCGACCGCATCGGGATGTACCACACGTTTCCCGAGACCGACCCCTATGGCAACTACATTCTGAGCAGCCAGGTCTACAGCACGCCGCGCGACCTGGCTCGGCTGGGGCTCTTGTACCTGAACGACGGCGTGTGGGACGGGCGGCGCATCCTTCCCGAAGGGTGGGTGGCGTACAGCATGCGGCCCGCGCCGGCACACGACCCGGCGAACGACCGCACCGGTTGGGGCTACGGGGCGCAGTGGTGGCTGCTCGGGCGGGACCCCCGAGTACCCGACGACGCCTATACCAGCGCGGGCCGGCGGGGACAATTCGCCACCGTCGTTCGGTCCCGCGGTCTCGTCATCGTGAGGACGGGGCTCGATCCCGAGCCGAGCGGCTGGGACCAGGCCGCCTTCGTGGCCGACGTGATTGCCGCGATTCGCTGAGGCTGTGGTTCCACCACAGCTTTACCGTGGTATCCCCTTCCATTATTCCTTGGGCCGCTGCGCCGCGATCTTGTCGCGGGCGGTGCTTGTGATTATTTTCACAAGCTGGCCGGTCCGGTTTTTCTCAAGCCTCGCACCCAACACCATGGCGACCCAATCCTCCATTCTGCGTCCAGGCGAACTGAAGGCCGTCCTGCTCCGTGAAATCGAGGCGGCCGACGTCGCAACGACGGATACCGCGGAAGTCGGCACCGTGCTCGAGGTGCGTGACGGCGTTGCCCGCATCTACGGGCTCATGTCCGCGGTCGCGGGCGAGATGCTCGAGTTCACCTCGTCGGAGACGGGCGAGACGGTGGCGGGCCTGGTGTTGAACCTGGAAGAGGACAACGTGGGCGCCGCGATCATGGGCGACTACCTCAAGCTCAAGGAAGGCGATGAAGTCCGCCGGACCGGACGCTTGCTCGAGGTGCCCGCGGGCCCTGCGATGCTCGGGCGGGTGGTGGACGCGCTGGGCCGTCCGGTGGACGGGCGCGGGCCGATCCAGACCTCGGCGTCTCGTCCGGTCGAGATCATCGCGCCAGGAATCATCGTCCGCCAGCCGGTGAAGGAGCCGCTCCAGACCGGGATCAAGGCGATCGACTCGATGATCCCGATCGGTCGCGGTCAGCGCGAGCTGATCATCGGCGACCGCGGCACCGGAAAGACGGCCATCGCGATCGACACGATCATCAATCAGAAGGGGCAGGGGGTCGTCTGCGTCTACGTCGCCATCGGCCAGAAGCGCTCGACGGTGGCATCGGTGGTGGACAAGTTTCGTGAGGCCGGGGCGATGGACTATACCATCGTGGTGGTCTCGAGCGCGTCCGAGCCGGCCCCGCTGCAGTACATCGCCCCCTATGCCGGGTGCGCCATGGCCGAGCACTTCATGTACGAGGAAGGCAAGGCCACGCTCTGCGTCTATGACGACCTGTCCAAGCAGGCTGCGGCGTACCGCCAGCTCTCGCTGATCCTGCGCCGGCCGCCCGGACGCGAGGCGTACCCCGGCGACGTCTTCTATCTGCACAGCCGCCTGCTGGAGCGGGCCGCGAAGATCTCGGAGGATGCCGGCCTGGCCAAGCTCGATCCCCGGGTCAAGAAGCCGGGCGGGTCGCTGACGGCGCTGCCGGTGATCGAGACCCAGGCGGGCGACGTCTCGGCCTACATTCCGACCAACGTCATCTCGATTACCGACGGGCAGATCTACCTTACCACCGAGCTCTTCTATTCCAACGTCCGGCCGGCGGTTGATCCGGGCATCAGCGTCAGCCGCGTGGGCGGAAACGCGCAGATCAAGGCGATGAAGCAGGTGGCCGGGCCACTGCGGCTTTCGCTGGCGCAGTACCGCGAGCTCGAGGCTTTCGCGCAGTTCGGGTCCGATCTCGATGCCGCCACCCAACGCCAGCTTGCCCGCGGCGCGCGACTGGTCGAGATCCTCAAGCAGCCGCAGTACAAGCCCATGCGGGTGGAGAACCAGGTGGCGATCATCTATGCCGCCACCAACGGTCACCTCGACGACGTGCCCGTGCAGCACGTGCGCCGCTGGGAGGAAGAGTTCCACGAGTTCCTCGAGGCGCAGCACGGCAAGGTTCTGGAAGGCATTCGCACCAAGAAGGCGCTCGACGATGTCACCACGAGCGCGCTCAAGGCCGCGATCGAAGCGTTCAAGAAGCTGTTCTCGGCCGACTGATGGCAAAGGGCCGGCAGCTCAAGGGACGGATCCGGTCGGTCCGCAACACGCGGAAAATCACGCGGACGATGGAGCTGGTCGCCACGTCCAAGCTCAAGCGCGCGCAGGACCGGGTGGTGGCCGCCCGTCCTTACTCGCAGGCGCTGCGCGAGGTCATGGCCGACCTCGTGACCCGCGAGCTGGCGGAGCAGTTCCCCCTGCTCCGGCAGCCCACACCCCCCGCCCAGGGCGGACCGAAGCGCGCCGCCATCATTCTGCTCACCTCCAACCGCGGACTTGCCGGCGCCTTCAACGCGAACCTCATCAAAGAGGCGCGTCGCCGGATCGAGCAGCTGGAGGGCGATGGGCTGACCGTCGACCTCTACGCGATCGGCAAGAAGGGCATCGGGTTCTTCAAGTATCTGGGCCGGCCCCTCGCGGCGGAGCGCCAGGACATCGGCGATCGGCCGACCGCGGACCACGCCGCGCAGATCGCGTCGCCGCTCATCGCTGCCTATGAGGCCGGGGAGCTGGCCAGCGTGGACCTGGTCCAGGCCCGGTTCGTGAGCGCAATCCAGACGCCGCCAACGACGGTGCGGATACTGCCGGTTGAGACGGGCGGGAGCGGACGGGAACAGGCGGGAACGGACGGGAGCACGCGGCGCAATCAGAACTACATCCTGAATCCCAGCGCTGAGGCGATTCTCCAGGAGTTGCTGCCGCTCTACGTGCGGAACGCGGTGTATCGCGGGCTGGTCGAGACCGCCGCATCGGAACACGGTGCTCGGCGGACGGCGATGAAGAACGCGACCGACAACGCCGGCGAGCTCATTCAGATACTGACCCGGACGTACAATCGCCAGCGACAGGCGCAGATCACGCAGGAGATCGCGGAGATCGTCGGCGGCGCGGCTGCGCTGCAGGGCTGAATCCTGCCTCAATTCCTTTGACACAGACCTGAATCCCATGGCTACTGCCGCAGCGACGCAGACGGGTAGAGGGAAGGCGGACCAGACCGCCAAGACCACCGGCCGAATCACTCAGATCATCGGCCCCGTGCTTGACGTCGAGTTCGAGCCCGAGCAACTGCCGGAGATCTACAACGCGCTCCTCATCGAGGACAGCAAGGCGGGCCTCAAGGTCGTGGCCGAGGTGCAGCAGCACATCGGGCAGAACCAGGTGCGCGCCGTCGCGATGAGCAGCACCGACGGGCTGGTGCGGGGCATGTCCGCGGTGGATCTCGGCGGCCCGATCTCGGCGCCGGTCGGCTCCGCGCCCCTCGGCCGGATCCTCAACGTCCTGGGCGAGCCGGTGGACGGCGGCGCGCCGCTCCCCAAGGACGTGGAGCGGTGGCCGATCCACCGGGAGACTCCGAAGTTCGTGGACCTGGAGCCCAAGACCGAGGTCTTCGAGACCGGCATCAAGGTCATCGACCTCATCGCGCCGTTCGTAAAGGGCGGCAAGATCGGCCTCTTCGGCGGCGCGGGCGTGGGGAAGACGGTGGTGATCCAGGAGCTCATCAACAACGTCCAGAAGGGCCACGGCGGCAAGTCGGTCTTCTGCGGCGTGGGTGAGCGAACCCGCGAGGGGAACGACCTGTACCTGGAGTTCAAGGAGGCCAACATCCTCGGCTCGGTGGCGCTGGTGTACGGGCAGATGAACGAGCCCCCTGGTGCCCGGCTTCGGGTCGGTCTCACGGGCCTCACGATCGCGGAGTACTTCCGTGACGTCGAAGGTCAGGACGTGCTGCTCTTCATCGACAACATCTTCCGATTCACGCAGGCGGGCTCCGAGGTCTCCGCGCTCCTTGGCCGGATGCCGAGCGCGGTAGGCTACCAGCCGACGCTGGGCACCGAGATGGGTGAGCTTCAGGAGCGCATCACCTCGACCACGAAGGGGTCCATAACGTCGGTGCAGGCCATCTACGTGCCGGCTGACGATCTCACCGATCCAGCGCCGGCCACCGCGTTCGCGCATCTCGACGCGACCGTCGTGCTCTCGCGTGCGCTCACGGAGATCGGGATCTATCCCGCGGTGGATCCCCTGGACAGCGCGAGCCGGATCCTCGCGCCGCAGTTCGTGGGGCAACGCCATTACGAGGTCGCCATCGGCGTCCAGCGGACGCTCCAGCGCTACAAAGCGCTGCAGGACATCATTGCGATCCTGGGCATGGACGAGCTCTCCGAAGAGGACAAGCTGGTGGTGTCCCGGGCCCGCCGCCTGCAGCGGTTCCTCTCGCAGCCGTTCCACGTCGCCGAGCAGTTCACCGGGTTCCCCGGCAAGTACGTCAAGCTCGAGGAGACGGTGGCGAGCTTCGAGCGGGTGCTTTCCGGCGAGTTCGACCAGTTGCCCGAGCAGGCGTTTTACATGGTCGGCGGCATCGACGACGCGGCGGAGAAGGCCAAGAAGCTCGCGAGCTCGTGATGCGAGTCACGGTCATCTCCCCGGAGGCGGCTATGTTCGACGGCGACGCCGACGCCGTCGTCGCGCCGGCGTTTGACGGAGAAGTCGGTATCCTTCCCCGCCATGCGCCGTTCATGACGCTGCTCGGCCGCGGCACCCTCAAGGTGCGGCGCGGGGGCGGCGTCACACAGTTTCTGGTGCGAGGTGGGTTTCTGCAGGTCGCCGGCGATCGCGTTCGTATCGTGGCCGAACACGTTCAAGGAGCTCCCGATGCATCGTAGCGTGTTAGCAATTCTCGTGCTTCTCGCAGCCGGCGGCGGCGTGGTCAGCGCCCAGGAGACCGGCACACCCGTGTTCAAGGCGCCGTACCGCGCCTTCAACGCTCACGAGTTCGGTGCCAATCTCTCGTTCCCCGAGGGGGCCGACTTCGGCCTGGAAGGCTTCTACACCTACGGTTACAACCGGTTCGACATTGGACTTCGAGGCGGCATCGTCAGCTTCGACACCCCGCTGGGCGACGACGAGACGTCGGTGGTGCTGGGCGCGAGCTTCCGCGCTCGTGTGGTGGAAGCCACCCAGAGCTTCCCCCTCGACGGAGCGTTGACGCTCGGAGCGGGCGCGATCTTCGGGGAAGGCGACGACGTCGTGCTCATCCCGTTGGGCATTTCGCTGGGCCGGCGACTTCAGCTCGAAGGGTCACGGGTGAGCTTCGTTCCCTACGTGCATCCCGTGCTGGTGCCGAGACTCGGCGGCGGAGACGACGAGGTGGACTTCGCGCTCGGTCTCGGCGTCGACGTCCGGTTCAGCGAGGCGCTCGATCTGCGGGTGAGCGCCGGCATTGGTGAAGTCGAGGGGGTGGCGCTCGGCCTCGCGTTCGTCCGCTGACGACGTATCGGGGCGGCGTCTCGCCCTGCAACTCCGCGTGCCCGGCTGCCTTCCTGCCGGGCACGTTCGTCTTTAGACTTCGCCCCCGGCGTGTCCAGCGTCGGCCTCCCCATCATCCGGAGACCTGCATGAAGCGCTTGTTGCCGGGGGTTGTCACGTTGTGTGCCATACTCGGAGCCGCACCGTCGCTGGCCGCCCAAGCAATCGGGCTGCCAGTCTACAACGCGGGCATTCCGACCGGACTCGGCCTCTACGCCGACATCGGCTTTCCGAACGACGCGGCCGGCGGCGGCACGTCGTTCGGCGGCACGGCACGGCTGGGCATCGGGCCGTTCGGTGCCACGGCCATGCTGGCGTACACCCATGTGGGCGACGAGACGGTCATCACCCCCGGTGGCCCAATTACCACTCCGGGCCGCTCGCTCACGTCAGTCGGCGGGTCGCTCAACTACAAGGTGTTCGGCGGCCCCCTAATACCCTTGACCGTCACGCTGCAGGCCGGCGCGGGGTATGCCAAGGAGGACGACGTCAAGCTGTACCGGTTCCCCCTGGGCCTGGGCCTCGCCCTGACCATCCCGAACCCCGCACTGGCCATCAAGCCCTGGCTCGCACCGCGGGTCGACATCGCGCGCGTGTCCAGCACGGCCGGATCCGAAACCGAGACCAACTTCGGCATCAGCGGCGGCGTCGAGCTCAATCTGCTGAGTGGCCTCGGCCTCCACGCATCCTACGATCGGGTGTTCGCGGGCGATGAGGATCCCTCGATCTTTGCGGCAGGGCTGCACTACACGTTGCGGGTGCCGGGGCTTTGAGCCGCCTCGTAGCGCGGGCAGCGCTCCTGGGGGCGGCGCTCATGCTCCAGGCTTGCTCGCTGACGCTCGATGCCCACACGCTGGGCGTGCCGGTGGCCATGGCGGCGCCGGCGGGCCAGGCGCCCGAGGGGGATCGCTTCCGGGTCACCTCCCGCGCGCTCTATGCGTTCTGGGGTGCGTTCAAGATCAAGCAGCCGTCGCTGCAGAAAACGCTGGCGGGGCAGCTCACGGGGGGGAAGGGCGTCGCCGATCTGAGGATCAAGGTGCGGAGCAGCTTTGGCGACCTGCTGATCAGCGCGCTGACCGCTGGGCTCGTGGTGCCTCGGGCGGTGACGTTCGAGGGAGTGATCGTACGGTAGATGGCCATCCGGCCATCCGCGCTCTGGCCATCCGGCCATCCCCGCGTTAGACTCCGCTCGTCCGCCCTATGTTCCACCGCTCATGAAGGAGGTGATCCATTGTCTAGTGAGAGTTGCATGCGTGGCTCGACTTGGGCAAGCGATCGCCGGTTGGTGATCTGACGAGCCGGCATCGTCTCGAGCCACGATGCCAACCCCATCGCGCCGCTCCCTTCAAGGTGAGCGGCGCGATGCACGTTCGGGCCACGACCGCGTCCACTGAATGAGCTACTGGTCGCTCACCCGCCGTCCCAAGTACAGTCTCCTGTTCGCGCTCCCGTTGCTCGTCGCGTACGAGCTGCTCGCGCTCGCGCTGTCGGGCGGGGCGTTGATGGGAGTACGGAACGGGGCTGACGTGCTGCTCAAGAGCCTGTTCCTGGCCTTCGGCGGTCGCACTGGTCTCGTCGTCTTCGGCGTGGTGCTGCTCAGCACCGGCGCCTGGTCGGTGTGGCGCGACCGCCAGTCCGGTGGCCCGCTCCGATGGCGGGTCTTCGGATTGATGGCGTCGGAGTCGGTGATCTACGCCTCGGTATTGGGGCTGGTCACGTCCACGCTCACTTCGCTTCTGCTCGGTCGCGGTGGGATGCCCTTCGCGGCCAGCCAGTTCGGCGAGTTGAGCCTCGCGTCCCAGGCGATGATCTCGCTGGGGGCGGGACTCTACGAGGAGCTTCTGTTTCGGGTGCTACTGGTCGGCTCGCTCGCCTGGTTTGCGCGGCGGATGCTGCAGAGCCCGCTGATGGCCGGGCTCATCGCCACGCTGGTTGGAGCACTGGTGTTCTCCGGATTTCACTACATCGGACCCTACGGTGATCGCCTGGAGGTAGGGTCGTTTGCGTTTCGCGCGGTGGCGGGTGTGCTGTTCAGCGCGCTGTACCTGCTCCGCGGTTTCGGAATCGCGGCATGGACTCATGCGCTGTACGACCTGATGCTGGTGGGATGACAAGCCGGCGGCGGCCGGTCACTTTTTGCGCTTCTCCGCGTAGATCGAATCGAGCACCTGCCGCCACAGCTCGACCGGCCGGGCGCCGACCAGCAATCCTCCCTCGATGTAGAAAGTGGGCGTGCTCGCCGCCCCCGAGCGCTGCGAGCCGTCGGCGTCGGCCTGAATCTCGGCCCTCACCGCCTCGGATCGAAGACACTGTACCACGGCGGGGCGGGGCAGCTTCGCCGAATCGGCCAGCGTCAGCAGAAAAGGCCCCGGCTCCCTGAGCGGTGCCCAGGTTTCCTGGTGCTGGAACAGGAGATCGTGTACCGGCCAGAACTTGCCCATGCGGGAAGCGCACATGGCGAGCTCGGCCGCGGGGACGGCGTTCGCGTGGATCGATACCAGCGGAAAATTGATGAAGACCCAGCGCACCTTGCCGCTGGCGACGAACTCCTTCTCCAATGCGGGGAAGATCTCCAGCGCATGCTTCCGGCAGTACGGGCATTGAAAGTCAGACATCTCGTACACGGTCACCGGTGCCGATGCGCTCCCCTTGGACCGCGACGCGAGGGGGTCCTTGCCTGCCTGAGCCGAGAGCAGGATGGGAACGGCTGCGAGCAGCACGACGGCCAGTAAGAACCTCGTACTCGTACTCGTACCAGTCATTAGTACCTCGGCCTCCGCCGTCCCGTTCTCGCGTCCAGCACGACAGTGTCGCCGGTCACCGGCACGTTCCAATACCACTCCGAATTTGGGTCGGTTGCATCCCACGACCGGGCATAGATCCACCAGGGGCTTCCCACCAGCGTCAGACTTGCGTGACCGGTCGCATCGGTGGTGTCGGCGGCGTGCGGACGGCGGGCCCGTTCGGTGAGCTCGCGCACGATGCTGTCGTAGCCCCTGTAGGTAGTATCTTCCCAGGCACGCACGCGGGTCCGGAGCGGATCGCTCTTACTCACGAACGTGCCGCGCGCCGCATCGAGCCCCTTGCGGGTTTCCGCCTCCCGTTGCTCGGCGGCGCCAAGCTCGCCGGTAAGGCGGGCGAACTCGCCGTAGAGCTGGCGATACTCCGGCGCGTTGCGCGGCAGACTATCGAGTCGGCTCTTGAGTTTGGCGAGCGTGTCGCGCAGCCGCCCGGCATCGAAGGCCGCACGGGAATAGGCAGCAAACGGGCCACGGAACTGCCCGAACAGGCTGTCCAGCTGGTCGGTGTTGGGGCGCGGCGAGCGCGCGCGGGCTTCGAGCGCGCGAAGAACGCTGTCTCGATCGTACGGCAGCGCGACCAGGCCGAGTCCCGACACCGGCGTCGGAACCGAATCTGGACCGGGAATGACGACGCGGACGACCGTCTCCCGGGACGCTTCGCACCCAGCGAGCGCCAGGAGAAGGAGCAGCGAGAGTCGTGGCACTGCCGAAAAGTATGTTCTCCCGAATGGCCCTTCAACTCGCCGCCGCCGTGGTGGTCGCAGCGGGCGCACATGCGCAGGACGCGATCGATCGGCTGATCCCGCCGGCACCCACGGGCTATCTCACCGACGCCGCCGGCATCATCGACGCGACTACCGCCGCTGAGATCGAGCGCCGTGCGGAACGGCTGCGGTCCGCTACCGGTGCGGAGCTCGCCGTCGTGACGCTGCCCACCCTGGGTGAACGCAGCGAAGCCGAGGTGGCGCTTGCGATCGGACGCAAATGGGGCGTCGGGCGTCGCGCTGGCATCGGCGATTCGACGCGCAATGCCGGCGTGGTGTTGCTGCTGGTGCCTCGGCAAGGCAACCAGCCGGGCACCGGCGCGATCCGGATCGAGGTGGGGCAGGGTCTCGAGGGAATCGTGACCGATGCTGCCACCGGCGCCATCCGCAATCAGATGTTGCCGGCCGCGAGGGAGGGAAACTACTCGGAATCGCTGCTCACCGGTACGCGAGCGCTCGTCGCCGAGATCGCGGATGGGTTTGGCGTGAGCGACTCCGCCCTCACCGCGGCGCGGCCCCGACCGGCGCCGACCGGATCGGGCGGCAGCTTCCCGTCGTGGCTGCCCATTGTGCTGTTCCTCGCTTTCATCTTGTTGTCGCAGGCGGGTCGCGGTCGTCGCGGTCGGCGGCGGGTATATTGGGGTGGCCCAT
>DASSUE010000133.1:0-5795 GCA_035707305.1 Gemmatimonadales bacterium | reverse complement strand
GTCGCCTTGGCGAATGCGGCCGGGGTGGGGGGCAAAACCAGAACCGTCACTGCAAGCCTCCAAACGGGCGGTGAACCGGAGGAAACTCGCCGAAGTGCTCCAACAGTGCAAACGCAGTCCGCGCCGCATGCGGTCCCGTCGCGCGCGGCTGTCGCTGCGCAGCGGCGAGGGCGGGGGGGCCGATGGCCGCGGCCCGCCGCGCGGTAGCCCCCGCGCACCGAGCCGCGTGCTCGAGATGCAGCCGCACGATTGCCTCGACGCTGAGCGCCTCGCGCTGCCAGAGCCGGCCGGGCCGAGTCAGCGGAGGGACACCGCGCATGACGATCGCCAGCACCCCGGCGGCGAGCACGCCGAACGCGTGCCGCCGCGAGCACGGCGGCACAATCACGTCGGCTCCGAGCCGGGGTTCCTCGCCTGCCGGTGGTAGAGGTACGCCAGCAGCAGCGACACCAGGCCGAGAATGAACACCGATGCGACGCGGTACAGGGCGTCGAGTGATGCGAGATCGAAGATCAGCACCTTGAGCACGGCAAGCCCGGCCACGCCGAGTCCCGCCAGCCGCAGCTCCCGGATCGCACGACGAAGTCCCAGGACGACCAGGGCGGCCGCGAACGCCAGCCACCACGCGCTGACCGACAGACCGCTCGCGAGCGTGGCGGCCGCCTGGGTCGGCGCCCGCAGGCGGAAGTAGCGTTGGATCTCCTCAGTTACCCCGAATAGCGTGAGCGCCCCGGCCACCAGCCAAAGCCCTCGTCCGACCAGCTTGGTGACGTTGGTCGCCGGCTCCCGCTTCCAGAGTCCCGCCGCAAGGGCGACGGCGAGGCCGATTGCCAACCACTGGACTCCGGCCCAGGCCCCGATGAACGCCGAGTCGTGATAATCCCGCAGGGGGGCATCGGCCTGGAACAAGTGCAGCAGGGCGAGAGCAAGGGTGGCGATCGCATACCACCGGCCGTCGCTTCGCTGCCGGGCGTGATCCAACGCAGCCCAGACGGGGCTGAGGCCGAGGAGAGCGACCGTCGCCTCGAGCCCGGACCAACGCTCCATCACGGCAACGGCGAGCGCCGCGGCACCCACGAATGCGAACGCCGGCCTGGGCGTCGCATAGCCCACCGCCAGATAGGGAATCGCAATCAACAGCGGCGCCAGCCAGTCGCGCGGCGCGAAGACCCCCGGCGCCAGTGTTTCGACTGCCCAGCCGAGCAGGATCGGCGTGGCGAAGAAGTACAGTGCCTCGCCGGGCGACCACCGGCCTCTCTGTCGCAGTCCATGGAGCCAGACCGGCGCCGCGAGCACCAGGCCGCCAACGAACACCGGCGACCGCGGGTGAAGCTGCTCGGCCACGGTGGCGAGCAGGCCCCAGCCTCCCCAGAACGCGAGGAACCGGGTCTCCCACCACCGGTGTCGCAGGCCGACCCACACGCCGCCGGCGCCGCCGAGCACCGCGTACAGCAGCGCCCCGTCGGGACGGCGGGATTGAGCGACGCCGGTCCAGCCCAGGCCGAAGAAGCTCGCGGCGATCGCGAACATGGTGAGTCGCCAGCGGCGCCGGGCGGCCACCCAGCCGAGTGCGGCCGCCATGCAGCCGAGATACAGTAGGAGCAGATCGGCATTGGCGCGTTCCCGGCCCAGAAGCACCGGAGCCACAAAGGCACCAACCACGGCGGTGAGCCCGAGAGCCTGGATGTCGATCGCGTAGGCGATAGCGGCCAGCGACAGTGAGATGAGGGCAAGGGCCGCGATTCCGGTGGTGGGGGGGAAGAACCCGTACAAACGTGCCGCCGCCCAGACCGAGAGGTAGATGATCCCTGACCCGCAGCCGATAAGCGCCGAACCGTAGGTGCGGTACCGTTCGTGGAGTCGCCATCCGATGGCGCCGACCGCGATACCGCCCAGGACGCCTCCGGCGCAGCGCATCGCCGGCGAGATCCATCCCCGGTCGAACGACAGCTTGAGCAGGTAGCCGGCAGCGAGGATCAGCGCGAACACGCCGACCGCGAGCAGCCCGCGTTGGCCGATCCACTGCTCGAACGGGCGAGAACGGGCGGGAACAGACGAGAACGGGCGAGAAACCGAAGGCGGCACCGGTGGGACCGGCGGCACCGCTTGGATCGGCTCCGGCGCCGGCGGGCTACTCGGCAACGGCTCCCGACCGCTCGCGCCCACGGCCGCCTGCTCCCACGCGCCGGCACCCGCCAGCCCCCGCACCAGAGTCTCGAGGACCGTCATGCGCTGCTCCAGCCGGTCCAGCCGGTCGTCCACTGACATGGCCACCCTCCGGGAAGGTCAGGACGGTGCTTCAGTTGCCGATGCGGGAGTTCCTTCCACGGTATGCGAGGGGGTCTCTACTCGGAAGGCCAGGAGACTCACAAGGCCAACCACGGCCGCCGCCGCATAGAACGGCGCGGGATGTCCCAGGTGCTGAAAGGCCGCGGTCGCGAGGATCGGCGCGAGCACTCGTGCCAGCCCGCCGAACAGCTGAGTCACGCCCATCACAGTTCCGTAGTCGGCCCGCGCGGTATTCCTCGAGACCAGCGCCGTGGTCGATGGAAACAGCAGCGCGGTGCCGATCGGGATCAGCGGCATGACGACCGCGAGCGTCCAGAGCGAGCGCGGTTGGGGGTACAGGATCAATCCGGCGATCATCGAGAAGGTCCCGAGCCGCATGGCCCATCGCTCGCCTACCCGATCGACGATGGGGCCGAGCAGAAGCGATCGGATCACGACGGACAAGCCCCCCTGATAGAAAAACACGTATCCGATGGTCGTCTCATCGATGCCGAACTCGGCCCCGAGGTACAGCGCGACGACGCCGCTGAGCGCGCTGAACGCGAGCATACCCGCTCCGTAGATCCAGACCAATCGTGACACCGGCCGGGCCGGATGGCGCACGACCTCCCACGCCGTGTGCCAGACCGGGGGCCGCCGCGCCGGGGTCGCCCCGGCTGCGTCGCGCACGCTCGATTCCGGGAGCCACCGCCAGGCGAATCCGGCGTTCATCAGGCAGAGCGCGGCGGCGATGAACCCCGGCGCCTCCGATCCCAGGTTGGACGCGGAGGAACCGATGGCAGGCCCGAGCATCACGCCGGCGGACGTCGCGGCCGACAGCCATCCCAGGGCGCGGGCGCGCTGACCCGGCGCCACCGTGTCCGCGATGTATGCTTGTGCGACGCCGGTCGTGCCCCCGCCAGCGCCCTGGATGAGCCGGGACACGAACAGCAGCCAGAGAGTGTCCGCCAGACCGAACACGACGAACGCGGCCGCCGATGCGAGCAGTCCGACGAGTAGCGCCGGCCGCCGCCCGTAACGATCCGAGACCCGTCCCCACATCGGCGCCGACAGGATCTGTGCGGCGGAGAACGCTGACATGATGAGTCCGACGTCGAGCGGCGTCGCGTGCAGTCGGAGCGCATAGAACGGCATCAGGGGAAACACGATCGCGAACCCGATCATGTCCACGAAGCAGGTCGCGATGAGCACCGAGAGCCGGCGCAGCTCGCTGCTATGTGCGGCGGGCCCGCTCATCCGCCGGCGGTACTCCGGTCGGCGGCAGCCGCGAAGACCAGTCCGCTGACCACCATGAGCACGACACCGTACGCTGCTGCCACACCCACGTCAGCTTGGCGAAGGCTGGAGAGGATCTCGAGCGAGATGGGCCGGGTGTCGTAGGTGTACAGCACGATCGAGGTCACGAAGTCGCCCAGCGCCGTGACGAACGCGAGCGTGCCACCGGCGACCAGCGACGGCCTGAGCAACGGCAGCGTCACGGCGCGGAGCGTACGCCAGCGACCCGCGCCGAGGGACGCCGCCGCTTCATCCAGCGACGGGTCCAGTGCCCGGAAGCCGGCCAGGGTCGCACGGGAGGTGAGGGGAAGGCTGCGGATGAGATATGCCAGCGGCAGGATCCACACGGTGCCGACGAGGATCCAACGAGCCGTCGGCGGCGAATGGACGCTGAACGCGGTGGCCAAAGCAATGGCGAACACCGTGCCCGGCACGGCCCACGGCAGCCCCAACAGTAGCTCGATGGCGCGCCGGCCGGCGACTCGGCGGCGGACGACGAGGACGCCGGCCGCGAGAGCGATGGCGATCGAGGCCGCCGTGGCAGCGGTGGCGAGTCCCAGGCTGTTGAGCAGCGGCCGGAGCCGCACCGGGTCGCGAACGAGCGTGAGGTAATTGCCCAGCGTCCAGGCCGGTGGGACCGCCTCGGTGGTCCAGGTGCCGACCGGGACCAGCGACACCACGGCCAGCGTGAGGTGCGGGAGCAGCAGCAGCAGCGCCAGTGCCCAGCCAACAAGCCCGAGCACCGCGCGGGTGAGCGGCCGCCGCACCCGCACCGGCTCGGGGACGGTGCCCTTTCCGCCGGTCCGCACCGGCTCGCGATCGGCATCGCGGAAGAGCGCGAGCGCGAGCAGCGCGAGCAGCGTGAGCGACACGGTCTCGACCATCGCCAGTGCTTCCTCGCCGTTGAGCCGGGTTGCGACGATCTGCGTGGTCATAACCCGATATCCGCCGCCGAACACGTATGGAGCGCTGAACGACGCCAGCGAGGTCATGAACGCGAGCAGGGTCGCACCCGCAAGGGCGGGCCGAAGCGCCGGCAGCACGATGCGGCGGATCGTGCGCCACCGACCGGCGCCGAGACTGGCCGCCGCCTCGAGCTGCGCGGCGTCGAGCGAGAGCAGCGCCGCGCGCACCAACAGATAGAAGTACACGTACATCGAGTACGCGTGCACCAGCAGGATCGCGCTCGCGCCTTCGAGCCGCCACGGCGGCTCGTCGAGCCGGAGCAGAGCCTGCACCGCCCGCGCAACGAAGCCGGTCTCGCCGTAGAGGAAGAGGAAGGCAACCACGCCCACCAAGGGCGGAAGCACCGCGGGCAGCGCGACGATCCCCGACAGCATGCGGTGACCGGGAAAGTCATAACGGGTAAACAGCACCGCCAGCGGAATGCCGACCAGCGCGGCGAGGCCAACGCTCGCCAGCGAGATCACGAGGCTGCCTCGCAGGGCCTGCCACTCGGTCGGCCGCGCCGCGAATTGGCGCACATATTCGAGGGTCCACCCCTCAGGGCCCCGGACGCCCTCGAGCAGCACCAACGCGAGCGGGTATGCGACCAGCCAGACCAGGCCCAGCAGCAGTGCCACCGCGGGGAGCCGGAAGCGGCGGATGGCGGCGGCTGGTCTCACGAGCGGTCGGGAAACAAGTGGATGCCGCCCCCGCTCCGGCGGCTGGGGGCAAGCCCCACGCGGTCACCGTGGCGCGCCGCGTGTCGGGGACCGCTCACCTCGATGACGGCCCCGCGATTGGTGCGCACGAGATAGAGAGCATTCGGACCCGCGAAACGCCGTTCGAGCACCGTCGCGGCGAGCAGTCCCGGCTCCGGTGGCGCGAGCCAGAGCGCCTCCGGACGGAGCAGCACCTGCACGTCCGCGCCCGGCGCAATGCGGTCCTGTACCCCCGCGTCCGCCGGCACGCTCCAGACGCATCCCTCGATCTCGACCTGCACCCCGTGCTCCGTCCGACCGACCACATGTCCGTGCAGTTCCGACGCCCGCCCCACGAACCCCGCCACGAACGGACCGACCGGCGCCGCGTACAGGTCGTCGGGAATACCCACTTGCTCGAGCCGGCCGTCCTTGAGCACAGCCACGCGGTCGCCGAGGTCGAACGCCTCCTCCTGCTCGTGCGTGACCAGAACGGTGGTGATGCCGACCCGGCGGATTACGTCGCGCAGCTCGCGCCGGGTGCGTTCGCGAAGGGTCGGGTCGAGGTTCGAGAGCGGCTCGTCCAGC
>DASSUE010000132.1:0-4117 GCA_035707305.1 Gemmatimonadales bacterium | reverse complement strand
CTCGAACGCGGGATCGAGGCTCGCGGCCAGATTGGTCGCGAAGATGATGACGCCGTTGAACCGCTCGAGCTCCTGGAGCAGGACGTTGACCGTGGCATTGGCCTCGCGCTCGTATCCCGCCGATGCCGAACTGAACCGCCGCCCCGCGATCGCATCCGCTTCGTCGAAGAACAGCACCGCGTTCTGCCGCTCCGCGGCACGGAATACCGAGGCGACATGCTTGCTGGTTTGCCCCACCCATCGGGACTCGATCTCGGCGTAGCGAACCACGAGCAGCGCGCGCCCAAGCGCCTGCGCCAGCGCTTCGGCGCAAATGGTCTTGCCGGTGCCGGGCGGCCCCGCGAAGTGGAACGCCAGCCCGAGGCCCGTGCTGTGCCGCTCGCCCAGGCCCCACTCGCGGAAGATCAGGTCGTGCTTTCGTATCAGCTGGAGAGCGTGATCGAGCGCCGCGAGCGTCTCGGCCGGCAGGACGACATCCTCGAAGGTCCGCCGCGGCTCGATGGTCTCGACCAGCGCACGGGCCGACGGTCCGCCAAAGAACAGCTCCCTGATCGAGTCCGCCATCAAGCCCTCAAAACGGTTTGAAGATCGCGAGCCACGCGGCAAGCCCGCCCAGCAACGGGATCGAGACGAAGACGGCGCGGGCGAGATCCGGCCGCCGGTAGGGCACCGCCACCAGCGCGCCTATCAACACCCACAGGCCGAGCTTGGCCCATACCCATCCAGGGAAGGACCCATGGGTGATTCCCAGCCGGGCGAGCAACCCGAATCCGCCCAGCAGCAGCACGAACAGGCCGACCCCGTGGAATACTGCGATCAGGCGCCGCGCCGGGTTGGTCTGCTTGGTGGCTCCATTCGCCGCGGCCAGAGCCAGACCGGCCAGCGCGCCAAGCGTCAGGAAGATGCCGACCAGGTGGATGACCTTGTACGCCTGATAACTCATCATGGCCGCGTCCGTGACAGTCGGCGGTAGTGTAAGTTGCCTCCATGCCAACGGCCAGCGCCCCACATGCGCTCCCGCCCGACGACGACCCCGCGGCGAGAACCGCGGCACATCACCCCGTCGCCACCGCTCAGATGTGGGCGATCCGCACCGCGTTCGCCACAGCCGGACGGGTGGCGCCCGCCGCGGCCGCGCGCTGGGCCGAGACCTTGTTCTGCCGGCCGCCGCGTCACGAGCCGCGCACTCGCGATCACCAGTTTCTCGCCGCCGGCCGGCGGTACACGCTGGTCAAAGGCGAGGCCGAGGTGGCCGCATGGGAATGGGGCCAAGGGCCACTGGTGCTGCTGGTGCACGGCTGGGGCAGCCGCGCCGGACGCTTCAGCACGTTCGGCCCGGCACTGGTCGAGGCAGGCTTTCGGGTCGTCGCCCATGACGCCCCCGCGCACGGCCAATCGTCAGGCACCGAAGCCGCGCTCCCGCTGTTCGCCGACGCCCTTCGGGTTGTAGGCAGGCATTTCGGGCCCGCCGCCGCCGTCGTAGGCCACTCATTGGGAGGCGCCGCCACCGTCCTGGCACTCCGCGATGGCCTCCGGGCTGAGCGCGCGATGCTCATCTCTACCCCCAGCAATATCGAGATCTTCTCCCATCGGTTCGCCCGTTTCTTCGGTGTCCCTGAGCGGGTACGCGAGATCATGCAAAGCAATCTGGAGCGGCGCTTTCAGATGGCCTGGGCGGACGTCCACACCGCCGGGATCGCCCGGTCGCTGCCCCAGCCGGGGCTCGTGGTCCACGACCGGGACGATACCGACGTACCCCTCGCGGACGCGCGAGCAATCGCGAACGCCTGGGCCGGAGCGCAGCTCATCGTCACCAAAGGCCTGGGACACCGCGGCGTGCTGCGCAGCTCCGAGGTAGTGCACTACCTGATCGACTTCCTCCGCCAATGATCGCACGGGCTGGTTCGCCGCGCGATGCACCGCATCCGATGCGCCACAGCGAACCGCGCGGAGATGTGACGCGGCTCACGCATTCGCTACCCGATCGGCGAAAATGGGAAACGGTGCGGATGGGTAGCTTGGACCCACACGCACCGTCTCTCGGGGTACTGATTCTCCCAGGACTATAAGCGGCGGCTGGCTTCGGTGGTCCGGTAGTGTCCGGTCACCCGGTCCCACGCGTCCCGCACCGCGTCCTTGATGTCTTCCCAGGTGGACTGGAGTCCGCCGCGGTGCTCATAGCGATCCCAGCCGGACTTCAGGTCGATTTCGGCGTCATCCCACGCGCGACCCATGTGGTGCCGCGCCGATTCGAAGCCGTAGCGATAGGCCGGGCGATAGCGATCGTAGTCGTCGCCGAGGACGTACGGCCGGCTGCGGAAATTGTCCCGCCAGTAGACGTCTTCGGTGTCCCAGCTCAGGTCGGTTGCCATGCATCCTCCATGTTCGGGTTGTGCAGGCCGTTTCGGCCCGCACTACCCTACACGGAGTGACTGTGGCAACCTGTGAGGCGGCTCACTCGCGCAGCAGCCGCGAATCGTCCTTGAGCCCGACGCCGGTGAGCCGCCTGCGACGGGCCTCGGTGAGGATGAACAGCAGACGGTCGGCCGCCAGATCCGGTGGGAGCCCGTCCGGACGCACGTTCGAGATGCAGTTGCGATCGCTGTCGCGGCGTCCGACGCCCGGCGACCAGGTCACGTAGATCCCGAGGCTATCGGGAGAGCTCAGCCCCGGCCGCTCGCCGATCAGCACCGCTACCAGCGAGGCCCGACACACCTCCCCGATCTCGTCACCGATCGCGACTCGCCCGTGTTGAACCACCGCCGTGGGCCCGATCCGCCATCCCTCCTCCGCCAGGCGGGGAAGGAGGGCGCCGACCAAGGGAGGCCCGTGCCGTTGAGCCGCCTGCGCCGAAAGGCCGTCTGCGACCACGAGGCAGACGTCGCCTGCAGCGCGGCCTTCCATCGCGGACGCCAGCCGGTCGCGAGAAGGGGCATCCAGGCTTCGACCCAGGTCGGGGCGCTGAAGATAGGTCGCGCGGTCCGACGCCGCGCTCTGGAGAATGATGACATCCGCGCCCACGGCCCGCAGGCTGTCGGCGACCGCGGCGGCATCCATGCGGTCGTGGACGGCGTCCCGGGCGCGGGCGTGGGCGAGCTGGAACGCGAGGTGCGCCGCCGTTGGCACGCTACCGCCGGAATGGCCCAGCCCGATCCGTGCGGGCGTGAGTCCCCGAAGTCTGAGCCAGGGATCGCGCTCGCCTACCACCCCATCCGCCCGCGAAAGGCCGGTCACGGGCGCGAGATGGTGGTCACCGCGCCAGGCATCGAAATCCAAGGCCCAATCCAGCGTGACGATCCGGGAGATCCTTCGTGGCGCGCGTCCGGGGTGAACGCCCGCGGCCGGCCGAACTCACCGATGGGGTAGCGAAAACGTCTATCTCGACCTGAACGTCCGAATCCGCCATTCGCCATCCGTCCGCACCAGGGTGACCCGGGCATCGACGGTCTCGTCGTAGGGGTTGCCTCCGCCCGAGATCACGCGGGTCGTGCCCCGCACGCGCGCAGTGCCGGTATCGCCGCGAACGCTCACGTCGCTGGTCTTCCACTGCGGCCGCATCTGGCCGCCGGCCCCGAACAGCGACGCCAGATACGTGTGCTGGGCTTCGGGCAGCGCAGGAAAGACCCGCCGGACCTCGGCCGCGCTTCGCGACTCCAGCGCCGCGGCGTACTGAGCGATCGCGTTTTCCACCGCCGCGCGGTCGGCGGCGGTGTTCCTCTTGGGCGCCCTGGGCGCCGCAACCGGATCCACTCGCGATCCGCCGCCGCCGAGCAGGGCTGAGGCGCCCGACAACGACCCGGCGGCACGCGGCGGCACGGGCACCGGCGCGGCCGGCGCGGCCGGCGGCGGCGGCGGCGATTCCACTGCGGCGGGCGCCGCTGGTTGCGGCGGCGCGGGGGCGGCGCTCTCGGCAGGTGCGGGCGTCGGGGCCGATATCCGGGGCCGGTCACGACTGACCTTGATCGCCGCGGGCTTGGCTCCCGACGATGCAGGGTCGCCGACCGCTGGCGCCGGCTCGGGCGCCGGCGACGCAGCGCTGGCCGGCACTATCTCAACGACGGCGCTCGGCGAGGCCGGTTCCGCCACCCGGGTGATGGCAGCGCTCTCGGGCGCCGGC
>DASSUE010000131.1:0-3005 GCA_035707305.1 Gemmatimonadales bacterium | reverse complement strand
GCCCGGGATTGCGCAACTCACCCGGCGAGTGGAGACACTCGAGTCCCGGTCCGGCGCCGACACGATCCGGCACACGTCGGACACCGCGTCGGTGCGGCTGGAGCTCGTTCCGCCGTTCGCACGCCCCGCCGCGGTCTACCCGGTCAGCGCATTCGTCCTGCTCGCATCCTACGAGCCATGCAGTCCGGGACTGCGCGAGCCGCTTGTCCGGTACCTGCGCAAGGACGCCCAGGGCAAAGTCGCGACGGACGTGCTGCTCCAGCGCGAGGCAACCCCATGACATCGATACCCACCGCCGTTGTTCTCGCGCTCACGCTCGCCGCAGCTGACAGCTTGGCCTCACCGGCCGCGGCGCAGGGGCGGAGCATCGAGGACACCAAGACGATCGACAGCTATCGCCTGACCATGCCGGTGCTGCGCAAGGTGCTGCCCGCGCTGTACGCACCGGGCGCTCAGAGCTGTCCCAGAGAAAAGGATCGAGACCCGAACAGCCTGAGCATCGCGGCGATGACCCGGTCGTTGGAGCGCTGCGCACCGGGGATGCAGGCACTGTCGCGAGCCGGCGTGCCGGCCTGGGAGGCAGCGATCGTTTTCGGTTCGCTGCTCCGCACGGGCCAGCGGGTCGCGATGCAGGCCGGCAAGGAGAGCGCCCTCCCTCTCGGCGTGGTTCGAGACAACGCGCTGCTGCTGGAGCACAACGATCCCGAGATCAGGAAGCTCACCAAGCCCGGAGCTGAGGCATGACCCGCTCGGCGACTAAGCGCCTGCTCGCCGGTGCTCTCCCGATGCTGCTCGTGCCCTCGGGTCACGGCAGCCTCGCGGGCGCAGCCGTCCAGGCCTCGAGTCAGATACCGCTGTGTGCGGGCCTCACGATCGTGACTGCCATCGACCGGCCGGAAGGCGACTACGAGTCGATCAAGACGGTGGTCGAGACTGGCGAACGGGGTCTCACCCTGGCGTACTCGGCGCAGGTGCCCACCGAGCGGGGCTCGCTGCGCAACTGGAACATGCGGCGCACCGTGCTGCGGGAGGATTTGGGCGGTGCCACGTTCTACGCCCACCATTTCAACTCCAAGGGACCGCAAACCATCCCGGGGAGTACCGCCCTCGGCGTGTCCACCGCGGTGCTGCGCTCGCTCAAGCGCACCGGATCGGCCGAACTGGGGATCGTGGCCGCGGGGAACAGCGGCTACCCCGCCGATCGCAATCGCAGCCCGAGCATCTACGACTACGAAGAAACCTGGAAGCTCCGGCGCGTGGGCACCGGGACCACTCCCGTGCGTGTCACCGTAAACGATTCCGTCGCGACGCTCCTCGCCATTCAGGCGCAGGGCTCCTACATGGGCGGCAAGGCCGAGTTCCTCTTTCTCGACGACGAGGAGAACCCGCTCGCCGTCCAGTATCGCTTCGCGACCGGCGGGGGCACCGAAGCCGGACAGCTCCGCGTCGTGAAGATCTCCTACCGCTGCGGCGCAGCCACGCGGTCGGAGAGCGCCGAACGGATCGTGCGGCTCGAACGCGCGCTTCGGGAGCAGCGCCGCGCCGTGGTCTACGATCTCTATTTCGACTTCAACCGCGACGTGATTCGGGAGGAGTCGGAGCCGACCCTGCGAGAGATCGCCGAGGTGCTTCGGCGCAACCCGGACTGGAGGCTCTTGATCGAGGGTCACACCGACAACGTCGCGAGTGATCAGTACAACCTCGAGCTCTCGTCCCGCCGTGCAGCCGCGGTGAAGGCGGCGCTCGGCACCCGGTTTGGAATCGCCGGTTCGCGGCTCACCACCTCGGGCGCCGGCGAGTCGCGGCCCCAGGACCGCAACGAGACGGTGGAGGGCCGGGCCCGCAACCGGCGGGTGGAGCTCGTCCGCCAGTGACAGGCACAGGAGCGTCCTCGTGCTGAAACCCGTCCTGCTCACGGCTGTCGGGCTGCTCGTGGCCGCTGTTCCCGAGTGCGAGGCCTTCCAGTCGCCCTCCACGGCCGGAGATCGGCGGCGTGAGTTCCCGCTGAACTGCCGCGGGGGAGCGGGCCTCGTCTTCGACACGCTGGGGCCCGTCGCGGACACGGCGACGCGGGTACGGCTGTCGCTTCGCTTCACCGCGAGCCTGCGGGCTGCGGGCTGGAAGGGCGAAGGACTCACGCCGAGCACGTGCGCCTGGGTCGACCGTCCCCTTGAGGGCACCGAGCCTTTGCGGATCCACGTAAGGCTCGGGGCTGGCGACTCCACGCCTCAGCTGACGCTGCGCGACACCACTGTTTACTGGTCGTTTCTCGCCTACAACACCGACAGCGGGTACTTCCACGGAGTGGGCTACCGTCACTGGAAGGCTGACGATGCGGTTGTCGCAAGGGCCCCCGCGGCTGCGGCCAGCCCGCGCCGGTGGACCTTCGAAGTCTGGCACCTCCCTCTCTATGTACTCGGCTGGATGCTCATCGTAGGGATCCCTGCGACGACGTTGCTCGGGGTATGGAGCGGCTGGCGGCGACTCGCCGGCCTTTATCCAAGCAGGCCAGCGCACGGTGGGCGCCGCTTCCGGTGCGGCCTCATCATGCGCATCACGCGCTACCGCGGCGGCGCGCGCCTGACGGCGGACGACTCCCATCTCCACTTCTCGGTCTGGGCGTTGTTTCGACCGGGCCATCGGCCATTCAGCGTCCCCTGGGGGGACGTCGCCGTGTCTCGGGACGAATGGCCGTGGTTCCCGTTCAAGGGCCTTCCGGTGATGCGACTGACGCTCGCGAGGGATCGCGGCATTCGCATTCTGGTGCAGGTATCGGTGGGTAAAGGAATCATCGCGGCGAGCGGCGGCCGGCTGCAGCTGAGCCAACCCGTTCCCGCTGCCGCGTCTGGTCAGCTGGTCCGTCGGTGAGAAACGCCAGGAGGTTCGCCGTGCTGAAGCATACCCTGTTCGCTGCCACTAGCCTGATGATGGCGGCCGCCCCCGCCCCCGCCCCCACCCCCGCCCCGCACCGCGCTGACGCGCGCTCGGCGCCGCTGTTCGACGCC
>DASSUE010000130.1:0-16444 GCA_035707305.1 Gemmatimonadales bacterium | reverse complement strand
CCCGTTACGAGAGGATGGCATGAGCGACCTCGAAGAGAAGGTCAAGGACATCATCGTCGAGGAGCTGGGGGTCGAGCGTGAGAAGCTCACCGGCGAGGCGAGCTTCATGGAGGACCTCGGCGCAGACAGTCTCGACACCGTGGAGCTCGTGATGGCGTTCGAGAAGGAGTTCGACATCGACATCCCGGACGAGGAAGCCGAGAAGCTTCGCACCGTCGGCGATGCAATGGGCTACTTGCACCAGAAGATCGGGAAGTAATTTTGCCGCACCGTGTCGTCGTCACCGGCATCGGGCTGGTGACCCCGCTCGGCGCCGATGTCGAATCCACTTGGTCCGGCCTCGTAGCCGGAAAGTCCGGGGCAGCGCCGATCACGAAGTTCGATCCCGCCAAACTCCAGGTCCGCTTCGCGTGTGAAGTGAAGGGGTTCGACGCTGCGCAGTACATGGACAAGAAGGAAGCCCGCCGGTACGACCTCTTCGCCCAGTTCGCACTCGGCGCCGCGCACCAGGCCATGACCCAGGCCGGACTCGAAGGGAAGGTGCCTTCCCCCGAGCGAGTCGGCGTCATCATCGGCAGCGGCATCGGCGGGATGCAGACGTACGAGGAGAACTGCAGCATCTACCTTACGAAGGGGCCAGACCGGGTGAGCCCGTTCTTCGTGCCCATGTACATTCCCGACATCGCCGCGGGCCTCGTCTCCATGCGCTACGGCCTCAAGGGGCCGAACTTCTGCACGGTATCGGCGTGCGCGTCATCCGCGCACGCGATCGGCGAGTCCTATACCATGATCCGGCATGGGATGGCCGACGCGATGGTCGCCGGCGGCAGCGAGGCCGCCATCACCGGCCTTACCGTGGCCGGCTTCCAGAACATGAAGGCGCTCTCGACCCGCAACGACTCGCCGGAAACGGCCAGCCGTCCGTTCGATGCCGATCGCGACGGATTCGTACTCGGAGACGGCGCCGGGGCCGTGGTGCTGGAGAGCCTGGAGCATGCCGAGCGGCGGGGAGCCCGCATCCTCGGCGAGGTACTGGGATACGGCCTGAGCGCCGACGCACACCACCTGACCCAGCCAGCGCCGGAAGGGCGCGGCGCGGCGCAGGCCATGCGGGATGCGATCACCGGTGGCAACATCGATCCGGGCGATGTGGATTACATCAACGCGCACGGGACGTCCACGCCGCAGGGAGACGCCGCCGAGACGCAGGCCGTCAAGGCCGTTTTCGGCGAGTGGGCCCATCAGCTCGTCTTCGGCTCGACCAAGTCGATGACCGGCCATCTCCTCGGCGCGGCGGGGGCGCTCGAGTTCGCCGTGTCGTTGCTCGCCGCCCGCTGCGGCACCATTCCGCCGACCATCAACCAATTCACCCCGGATCCGGAGTGCGACCTGCCCTCAGCGCCCAACAAGGCGCTGCAGCGGAAGGTGCGCGTGGCGTTGTCGAACTCGTTCGGCTTCGGCGGCCACAACGTCACGCTTGCGGTTCGGGGCTGGGAATGACGAACTAGCGAGGTACGCATGACCTCCATACAGGCTCCGGCGATCCAGGAGCTCATCACCCGGTTGGACGAAGCGGTGGCGGTACGCGACGACGCGGCGTGTTGTCGACGGGTGAAGCAGGTGCTGACCGACGTGATCGGCCGCGGCGAGCGCTTTCTCGACGCGGCATTTTTGCGTCCGGCTGCCGACCGCTACGCGCGCCGCCTGGTGCATCTCGATCCCGCGGGGCGATACTCGGTTCTTGCGATGGTGTGGGACAAGGGGCAGGGCACCGGCCTGCACGATCACGCGGGCATCTGGTGCGTCGAGTGCGTATACGCGGGCCGAATTCAGGTCACCTCATACTCGGTGCGTGGCGGCGATCCCGAGCGCGACCTGGTCGTCTTCGAGCAGGAAACGGTGGTCACCGCCGGGATCGGCGAGGCCGGGGCTCTCATCCCGCCGTTCGAGTACCACCGGCTGGTCAACCCGGACCCGACCCCCGCGGTCACCCTGCACGTGTACGGCGGTGAGATGACGCATTGCCACGTGTACGAGCCGGAGCCTGACGGGCGCTACCGCCGCACCTGGCGAGAGCTGCGCTACACCGGGTAGCCGCTCGGGCCCTGCTCAGGGGCCGGCCGAAGCCGGCCGTGCGCCCAGCACCTCCCTGATCGTCGCCGCCAGCGTCTCGAGCGGGAACGGCTTCGTCAGAAACCGGGCCCGCTCGTCGAGCAGTCCGCGCGCGAACATCTCCTGCCGGGTGTGGCCGGATATGAACACCAGCTGCGCGCCCGGGCGTAGCTTCGCGAGGTGTCGGCCGAGCTCGCGTCCGCCCATCCGCGGCATGACCACATCGGTCAGCACGAGATCGACCTCGGCTCCGCCCTCGAGGATCTGCAACGCGGCGGCCCCATCGCCCGCGTGGAGCGTCGTGTAACCCAGCGTCTCCAGTGCCCGGCAGATCCAAGTGCGGACTGTCGCCTCGTCGTCCACCACGAGAATCGTTTCGGACCCGGTTGGCGCGGCGTGTCCCGGCTGTGCGTCTTTCGGCGCGACGTCTGGAACATCGGTCGCCTCCGGCAGGTCGATCGTCACGGTGGTGCCCTCGCCGGGACGACTGTCCACCCACACGTGCCCGCTGCTCTGCTTCACGGTGCCGTACACACTCGCCATCCCCAAACCGGCTCCCTTGCCGACCGGCTTGGTGGTGAAGAACGGTTCGAACACTCTCCGCAGCGCCTCTGGGTCCATTCCCTGTCCCCGGTCGCGGACCTGAATCCGGACGTGCGGGCCCACCTGGGCACCGATCACGCCGTGCTGCCGGCGGTACTCGTCGTCCACCATGATCGCGGATGTCTCCAGCCGCAGCTGGCCTCCGCCCGGCATCGCATCCCGGGCGTTGAGCGCAAGGTTGACGAACACCTGCTCGAGCTGAGCTCGGTCGGCGTACACCCGCCGCCGGCTCGCGCGAAGCGAGAGGGCGATCTCGATCGCGGGGCCGACCAGCTTCGGCAGGAAGGTCGCCATGCGCTCGACCAGCTCGTCGACGATGAGGTGCTCCGGCTGCAGCTGCTGCTGCCGGCTGAAGGCCAGCAGGTTGCGGGTCACGTCCGCCGACCGATCGGCTGCCCTGAGAATGTGCTCCAGATCTGCGCGCCGCGGGTCGCCGGGAGGAAGCTGCCGAACCAGGTCCCGGCCGAATCCGGTGGCGATCTGCATCTGGTTGTTGATTTCGTGGGCCACACCGCCGGCGATCTGTCCCATGGCCTGCATTCGGGACGCTTGTTGAAGCCGGTCTTCCAGCAGGCGGCGGTCGGTCACATCCTCGATCGCGAGGAGGATATTCTCCGCGTTGGGCTCGATCTGCTCGATGCGCCGCCCGCTGATGCGGAACAGGCGCTGTCCGACATCCCGGACCACGGCGGCGAGCTCGAGCCCGTCGAAGTCCTGCCCGGAGCGCTGCAGCCGTTCCAGTCGCTCGCGAAGCTCGCCTTCGTTCCAGAGCGCGCCGGGCAGATCGGTCAGTATCGAGCCCGCCTCACGATCCGACAGGCGGAACGTGCGCCAGAACTGGCGATTGGCGCTGAGCACCTTGAGGTCGCGATCCAGAAGGACCATGGGATGCTGCACGGTTTCGACGATGGCGACGCTATAGTCGCGGGCCTTGGCGACGACCTCCAGGGCCCGCCGCAAATCGTCGATGTCCACCAGTGCGAGCACCACCCCGACCACCCGTCCGTCGGCATCGCGGTACGGGAGACTCCGCAGATCGTGCCAGCGGCCGCCGCGGTCCTGCACCTCGCGGGATCCCGCCTGTTGGTGGTGCACCGCGGCCCGGCAGAGCTCCTCGAGGTCCTGTCTCGCGATGGGAAGGTCCGCCTCGGTCAACCGGGCGTGGGGCGGGAGGCGCTCGAGCTGGAACAGCTCGTCGGCCTTGGGGCTGAAGCGCCGCAGGCGCAGCTCGAGATCGCAGATGATGACCGGGATGTCGACCGACTCGAGCACGTTGGCAAGGTCGGTGTTGAGGCCTTGGAGCTCGGTGTTGCGCTTCCGGAGCTCCTCGTTGATGGTCGACAGCTCCTCGTTGATTGACTGGATCTCTTCCTTGGTGGTGACCAGCTCCTCGTTGGTGCTTTGGAACTCCTCGTTGATGGAGAGCGAGTCCTCGTGCGCGGCCTGCAGCTCCGCGTGCACGCGGTCCTGCTCGTCGATCAAGCTCTGGAGATAGTCGCGGGTATCGACCAGTTCGCGCTGCAGTTCGGCGACGAGCGCGCTTGTGCTCCCCTCACCCTCCGTCTCGCCGCCGCCGCGGAGTCGCGGGGCGTGGTCGAGCGCTTCGAAAACGATGAGGAACCCGGGCGTGTCCGAGTCCTCCAGCGTCACCGGCACCACCCGCACGGCGACCCACTCCTCGCGTCCGTCGAGCTGGAAGGCGAGCCCACGCGCGGCAGCCGGACCGCCGCCTCCCTTGCGGGCCGTGCGCACCAGGCGCCCGAGAGGAACCCGCAGATCGGGATGCGCCATCTTGAGCAGCTTTACGGTGGGCTCGCCCGGGGGCGAACTGAGCCAAGGCGTGGTCCGGCCGCGGAACTGGAGAATATCCAGCTCGTCGTTTACCACGACCCCGGGCGAGGCCAGCGCCAGCGCCGCGTCGGCAACTGCCTGCTCGAGCGTGCCCGACAGCCTGCGCGCCAGCCGGGGACCCGCGGCTTCGCTGCCCGCCGTAAACACCGTCGCCCCCATTGCCGGTGGCAGTCGCGCCGGGCCCGGCTGCCGAACGTGGATCCGCCTGCCGCGGTCGCGCGGCGCGAAGAGATCGCCTAGCACGCCGGGCGACTCGGCGGCGCCCAGCATCAGGAAGCCGCCAAGATTCAAGGCGTAATGGAAGATGCGCAGGACCCGTCCCTGAAGCACCGGGTCGAAATAGATCAGCACGTTGCGACAACTGATCAAATCCATGCGCGCGAACGGCGGGTCATGCGTGATGTCGTGCCGGCTGAATGTGCAGATCTCCCGCAGGTGCTTGGCGACCTGATAGCCCTCGCCCGATCGGACGAAGAACCGCTCCAAGCGGTCGGGGGATACCTCGCTCGCAATCGTGTCCGGGTACCAGCCGCGGCGGGCCGCGTCGAGCACGCTGTCGGTGAGATCAGTGCCGAAGATCTGGATGGGAAAGTGGCGGTTCGCGCGGGCCTTCGCCTCGGCCACGCAGATCGCGATCGAGTACACCTCCTCACCCGACGCGCAGCCCGGCACCCAGATCCGGAGCGGCCGATCCGACGAGCGGGTCGAGACCAGCTCCGCCAGCACGTTGTCCCGGAGCGCGTCGAGTGCGGCCGGATCGCGGAAGAACCCCGTGACGTGGAGCAGGGCATCGCGGTAGAGCGCCGCGACGGCGGTGGGGTCCCGGCGGAGGAGCGCGACGTAGCTCGGGAGATCTGCGAGGCCGTGCGCCGACAGCCGCCGCTCGATGCGGCGCCGTAGCGTACTGGCCTTGTAGTGGCGAAAGTCCACCCCGGTCGCTTCGTGCAGGAGCGCTCTGATCTCCTCGAATGCCGCGATTGTCGGTTCGGCGGACGATGCCGGCTGGGACGGACGCTGGCTCGCTGGAGCCTGGCGCCGCCTTGCGGGATCGAGCACCGCCCGCGCGATCTCCTCCGGGGGAAGCACGTGGTCGATCGAGCCGCTCTCGATGGCCCGCCGCGCCATGTCCGGATGCTCGGCCGAGGCCGGGTCCTGAGCGAATGTGATGCCCCCGGCTTCCTTGACCGCCGCCACCCCCTTGGTCCCGTCCGATCCGCTCCCGGAAAGGATCACCGCGATGGCGTCCTTGCCACGGTCCGCGGCCAGGCTGGTGAGGAATTCGTCGATCACCAGCGGATGGCCATCCGCACGGCGGGCCACGCGGAGCCGTCCGCCGGAGAGCGTCAGCAGCCCATCGCACGGCAGAACGTAGACGTGATCGGGGCGGACAGGTTCGCCATCTCGCGCCTTGGTCACCGGCAGCTTCGTGGCCGAGGAGAGGATCTGAGGCAGCTCGCTCGGGTGGTTGGGATCGAGGTGCTGCACCAGCACGAACGCCATTCCGGAACCCGCCGGTACGGCCTTGAGGAATCGCGTGAACGCAGTAAGCCCACCGGCCGAGGCGCCGATGCCGACGACGGCACGAACCTCGTGCTTCGTGGGCGCGCTCATGGCGGGCTAACCTCTAACCCCGGGGGCGGGGGCGGGGGCGGGGGGCCGGGCGGGACCGTACAGGGGCTGTCACCATCGAGCCGCAAACCTAAACGAGCATTAACATACGGGCCAACCGCTTGCTGGGCCAGTTCGGCCTTCGATGCCGTCAGCCGCCGGCAACTCACTCCCCTAGGAATTCTCCCACCGGCGCGAGTGACTCGACGTGATCACACACGATCTTGAACGCAGCCATGATGGGTACGGCGAGGATCGCACCGGGAATGCCCCAGAGGAACCACCAGAAAACCAGGCCGATGAAGAGCGCGACCGGGTTCAAGCGCATTCGCCGCCCCATCACAAAAGGCGTGACCAGGTTGCTCTCGATCAGATTGATGACGATGAAGGCACCAGGGACTGCCAACGCCTGGCCGGTATTCTCGAAGGTGAGCAGCGCGGCGACGCCGAGAATGGCGACGGTCGCGACGGCGCCGATGTAGGGTGCAAAGTTCAGCACCGCCGCGACCGCACCCCACAGGATCGGGTTCGGCATCCCGAGAAGGGACAACACCGCCGCCGTCGCGGCACCCACACCGAGGTTGATGAGTGCCGCGGTGAACAGGTATGCGGAGATCTGCTCTTCGGTTTCCCGCGCAATCAGCACGGCCTTGCGCTTGTCACGGAACTGAGGGAGGACTGTCACCAGCTTCTGCAGGAACAGATCACGTGCAGCGAGCAGCAGGTAGGATAGAAAGACGATAATGGTGCCTGCGCCGAGGACCGCCGTGGTGCTGCCGAACACCTCATTGACCAGCCCCGGACCCTTGATCTCCACCTGCTGAACTTCGGAGGGCTGCTCGCTCACGTCAGCGGCCTCCTCAACGACCGCCGCCGCCTCGGTAACGCGTGCAACGGGTCGGCGCAGAGTCTCGAACCTGTCGCGGAGAACCTGCATGGTCTCGGGAGCCCGCGCCACCCAGGCGCCCGCGGGGCCGGCGAGCTGAAAGATCCCGATGCCCACGGCACCCATGACGGCGATGATCGCCAGCCCCGCTCCAACGGGCTCCGGAATTCGCGCCCGCCTCAGCGCTCGAACGACCGGCCGCAGAAGGAAGTCGAGCAGCAAGGCGAGGACAATGGGGAGAAAGAACGCTCGGGCGAAGTGCAGCGTGTAGAAGATCGCGAGGGTTGCCAGGATCACCAGTGCGACGTGGCGAACGTCGGCGCGGTCGCCCAGCAGGCTGGGGACCCTGGCGGCGGCAGGCATCGAGTCGGGCCCGTCCTCCGTTTCAACCGGACGCGGGGTGTCCGCCGGCGGAACAGAGCGCGCACCTTCATCCGGTGGGCTGAATGGCGTGGGAATAACGGTTCTCCTGCGCAACGACGCTTCGGACGCTCAACATAGGGGCCGATTACCCGACGGTCCACTCCGGCTCCGCTCTGGCCCCTCACCCTCGGCAACGTGTAGATTTGAGACCGGCTCGATGATCGTGCTTCTCCCGGAGATGCGCATGCCCCCCGCGCTCGACCTCGACCGCCTTCGTGATCCCGCGCTGCGTCCCGTCGGCGAGAAAGTGCTCCGAGGTGACCGGCTCGATGCGCACGACGGGCTGGCGCTCTACGCTACGTCTGATCTGCTGGGGCTCGGGCTCCTGGCAGACCATGCGAACCGGCGGATCAACGGCGACCGGGTGTTTTTCTCGGCCAATCAGCACATCAATCCCACCAACGTCTGCGTGCTGCGCAGCACCTGCGTGTTCTGCTCGTTTGCCCGGATGCCAAAGGAAGAAGGCGCGTATACGCGTTCGTTGGACGAGGTCTTCCACGAGGCGGAGCAGGCCCGCGGCATGCCTACCCGCGAGTTCCACATCGTGGGCGGACTGCATCCGAAGCTCCGGCTGAGCTACTACACCGACATGATCCGTGGTCTCAAGGAACGCCACCCGCATGTGCACATCAAGGCGCTCACCGCCGTCGAGATCGCACACCTCGCTCGCATCGAGAAGCGGTCGGTTCGCGAGGTACTGATGGCCATGCAAGAGGCCGGCCTCACCAGCCTCCCTGGCGGAGGAGCGGAGGTGTTCAGCACCGCCGTGCGGGCCACCATCGCGGAGCGAAAGCTCACCGGTGAGGAATGGCTCGCCGTTCACCGGGAGGCGCACCGCCTGGGCATTCCGAGCAATTGCACCATGCTGTACGGCCACGTGGAGACGGCCGCGGACCGGATCGGGCACCTCACCGCGCTGCGCGCCTTGCAGGATGACACCGGCGGATTTCTCACGTACATCCCGCTGGCGTACCATCCGGATCACAACGAGCTGGGCGAGGAGCTTGGCCGGGTCGGCACCGCGACGACCGGATACGAGGATCTGAAGGCGATCGCCGTGGGGCGATTGTTCCTCGACAACCTCCCACACGTGAAAACGCACTGGCCGATGGTGACGCCGTTCCTCTCGCAGATCGCGCTGGCGTTCGGGTGTGACGACGTCGAGGGCACCGTCGTGTACGAGCGGATCTACCACGAAGCGGGCGCCCGCACCGACATGCATCTCCCCTACCTCGACATCGTGCGGCTCATCCGCGACGCCGGACGCCGTCCGGTCGAACGCGACAGCCTGTACCGGACGGTTCGGGAGAGCTTCGACGATCTGCCACCCGACCAGCCGGCCGTCCGGCGGGGCGGCGCGCTCCCGATCGTTCACGCCGCATGATGCGACTCGGCGCATGATGCGACTGGGGAGAATTCCCTGGATCAACGCGTATCCAGTGTACGCGGCGGTGGACCGCGGTCTGGTGCCGCTGCCCGCCGAGCTGATCACGGGGACTGCGTCTGAGCTCAACGACCTGCTCGCCGCCGGCGAGCTGGACGTGAGCGTCGTGTCGGCCGTCGAGTATGCCCGGAACGGCGCGAGCTATCATCTCCTGCCCGACCTGGCGATCAGCTGTGACGGGCCGGTGCACAGCGTCGCGCTGTTTTCCCGCCGCCCGGTCGATGAGCTGGACGACCACACCGTGCTCCTGTCGGCCTCGTCACGGACCTCGGTGCTGCTGCTCCAGCTTCTGTGCCGGCACCGGTGGTCGGTGACCCCACGTTTCGCGACGGTCCGGGCTGAAGCCACCGATCTGGCCGGCCTCACCGGATTTCCCCATGAAGCTGTGCTGGTCATCGGCGACGCTGCGCTGATGCTCGCCTCGCGAGGCGAGTATCCCATCAGAATCGACCTGGGAGCCGCGTGGAAGGAATGGACCGGCTTGCCCTTCGTATTCGCCGTGTGGGCGGCGCGTCGGGCGGCGCACCGGTCCGACGTCCAACGGGTCCACGAGCGCCTGCTCGAATCCCGCGCTTGGGGCTTGGCGCACCTGGACGAGCTGGCCGGCCAGGCTGCCACGGTCACCGGCGTACCGGAGCCCGTCTGCCGGCAGTATTTGGGCGGACTGGACTACGCCCTGTCGTATCGCCACCTGGCCGGACTGACGGATTTCTTCCGTCGGCTGGCCCAGGACGGTCTGGTGCCCGACGGCTCGCTCTCGTTTATCTCAGCCGCGTAAGGCACTGCCATGACTGCCGTTGTGGACCGAAGCTCAAGCGAATTCTTGCAGTATCTCGAGCTGTACGAGCGGGCCGATCTCCTGGAGCTGGGGTCGTTGGCCGACGCTGAACGCTGGCGCCAGCATCCCGACCCGATCGTCACTTACATCATCGATCGCAACATCAATTACACCAATGTCTGCGTGGCCGACTGCGGCTTTTGCGCCTTCTACCGGCGACCGAAGGACCGCGAGGGCTACGTCCTGAGCTTCGAGCAGATCGGGAGCAAGATCGACGAGTGCAAGGCCATCGGCGGCGTCCAGATCCTGCTGCAGGGCGGGCACAACCCCTACATCCCGTTCGGGTGGTACCTGGATCTGATGCGTTACATCAAGCAGCACCATCCGATCCACATCCACGGGTTTTCCCCGTCCGAGGTCGTCTTTTTCAGCGAGCGGTTCGGCTTGACGGTTCCGGAGGTGATCCGGGAGCTTCGCGCCGCCGGCCTGGACAGCATTCCGGGCGGGGGCGGTGAGATCCTGGTGGATGAAGTGCGACGCCGGGTCGCTCGAAAGAAGGCAATGACCGATGAATGGCTCGAGGTGCAGGAAGAGGCGCACCGCCAGGGGATGCGCACATCGGTCACCATGATGTACGGCATGGGTGAATCGAACGCAGATCGGATCGAGCATCTCCTGCGGGTGAAGGCGGTCCAACAGCGCACCGGCGGCTTCACCGCGTTCATCTGCTGGCCACTCCAGCCTGAGGGGACGCCGGAGATGTCGCATTATCGCAAGACGGATGCGGTGAGCTACCTCCGGACCCTGGCGATTGCTCGCGTCGTGCTCGACAACGTGCCGAACCTACAGTCGTCCTGGGTCACGATGGGGCACAAGGTGGGGCAGATCGCCCTGCGATTCGGGGCCAACGACTACGGCAGCCTGATGATGGAAGAGAACGTCGTGTCGGCGGCGGGGACGACCTACCGCACCACGCTGGCCGAGATCGAGCGGCTGATCAGCGACGCGGGTTACACCCCGGTACGCCGCCGCCAGGATTACACGGTCATCGGCGCGGCCGCATAGTGAGCGGCCCGGTTTCGCGCGCCGGCTCCCCTCTGTGATTCGCACCGGGATCGGCTACGACTCTCACCGGTTTGCCGCAGATCGCCCGCTGGTGCTGGGCGGGGTCCATATCCCCCACTCGCGCGGGCTGAGCGGTCATTCCGATGCCGATGCTGTGGCGCACGCCCTCACCGACGCCCTGCTCGGTGCGGCCGGCGCCGGCGACATCGGGCGGCTGTTTCCCGATACCGATCCGCGCTGGCGCGGTGCCGACTCCCTGGACCTGCTGGCGCGGGCTCATGAGGCGGTCCGCGCCCGAGGCTACGCCTGCGTGCAGGCAGACCTCACCATTATCGCCGAGGAGCCCAAACTGGCGGCCCATGTGGACAGCATGGCGGCCAATCTCGCCCGCAGCCTCGGACTCGACGCCGGCTCGGTGAGCGTCAAAGCGAAGACCAACGAGAGGATGGGCTTCATCGGCCGCGGCGAGGGACTGGCGGTGATCGCCGTCGCGACGGTGGAGGCGCGCTGATCGAATCCATTCTGGCGTGGTTGGCTGGGCTTCCGCCGACTGCAGTGTACGTCGCGCTTGCCGCCCTGGCGGTGGTCGAGAACATCGTGCCCCCGGTGCCGGCCGACGCGGCCGTGCTGCTGGGCGCGTTCCTGTCCCACCGGGGCGTGACGCATCCTTTCGCGGTGTTCCTGGTGGTGTGGGTGGCCAACACCGCGGGAGCCGTCGGCGTCTATCTCGTCGCCCGCCGGTATGGCCGGGAACTGTTTGCGTCGCCCAGCGGGCGCCGGCTGCTGGCCCCCTCGTCCATGGCGGTCATCGAGCGCGAGTATCTGCGGTTCGGTATCGCCGGCATCTTCTTCGCCCGGTTTCTGCCCGGCATCCGGGCGGTGGTCCCGCCGTTCGCCGGTATCGTCAACCTGTCCGCGCCGCGTACAATCATCCCGATCACCCTCGCGTCGGCTGTCTGGTATGGCGGCGTCACCGTTCTGGGCACGGTGCTCGGCGCCGAGTGGCAACGAATCCTGGGCATCCTCGGGCAGGTGAACCGAACCCTCGGGATCGCTGCCCTGGCGCTCGTCGGGGGCTTGGCGCTGCGGGCGTACCTGGTGAACCGGCGGCGGCGGCGCGAGCGAGTCTGGGACGCCGTAACTCGCGCACTTGGTCCCGATGCCCATGGTGACGATGCCGGACCCATTGACCCGCGTGAGGCCGCGATGCTGGTGCTCGAGCTCGCCTATGCCGACGATGCGCTGACGGGCGAGGAGCGGTCACTTGTCGCGGAGCACCTTCGCTCGCGGTGGGGCCTCGAACCGCCTGGGACGGCCCCGATGCCGGTCCCGGAAGCCAAGGCTGAGTCGCGTCTCCGGACCTATCGCGACCGGCTGGTCAACCGATTCGGCCGGAACCGGCGCCTGGCGCTGGTCGAGGGGATGTGGCAGGCCGCTTTCGCCGATGGGACGATCGACGCGCACGAGGATCTCCTGATGCACCGGGCCGCGCAGCTGCTAGGGCTGAGCCCCGAAGAGCTGGCGGAGGCTCGGCGCCGGTCGCTGGGGACGGCGGTGAGCCCCACCCGAGACCCCGCCCGATGACCCGTGTCCTCGAGGACATCGAGCGCGCGTTCTGGCTCGAGCCGTTCCGGGACTACCTCTCGCTCGAGGCCGGGAACAGCGTCAACACGGTCGACGCGTACTTGCGTGACCTCCGTCGACTGGTTCAGTTCGCCGCGACGAGAGGCGTGCGCAGTCCCGCTCAGGTCACCCGCGCGCATCTGCGGGACTTCGTGTTCCTGCTCAAGGATCTCGGTCTGAGCCCGGCGAGTATCCGCCGCAGTGTCTCCGCGATCCGAACCTACTTTTCGTTTGTCGTCGGTGAGGGACGCCTGGCGGATGATCCCAGCGACCGCCTGGAGAGCCCGCAGCGCTGGCGCAAGCTTCCCGACACCCTGTCGGTCAGGGAAGTGGAGGCTCTGCTGGCGGCTCCATCGGTGGAGGAGCCGCTGGCATGGCGCGATCGGGCTCTGCTTGAGCTGGGGTACGGGGCGGGCCTGCGGGTCTCTGAACTGTGCGGGCTCGAACTCGGGAGTCTCATGCTCGAGGATGGCCTGGTGAGGGTGCTCGGCAAGGGCGGGAAAGAACGCCTGGTTCCCATCGGCCGCGGGACGATCGGGGCCGTGTCGGTGTACCTCGGCACGCTTCGTCCCACACTCGATCGAGGCCGAGCCCGGGGTCGCGTCCTCCTCAATGCGCGCGGCGAGCCGCTGTCCCGGGTCGGCGCATGGGGCGTGGTGAAGCGATGCGCCGAACGGGCGGTGCCCGACAAACGGGTCACGCCGCATACTCTCCGCCACAGCTTCGCCACGCATTTGCTCGAAGGCGGTGCCGATCTCCGCGCGGTGCAGGAGATGCTCGGTCACGCCGATCTCTCGACCACCCAGATCTATACCCATGTGGACCGTGAGTATCTCCGGTCGGTCCACAAGCGCTATCACCCACGCGCTTGATGTGCGGCTGCGCGGACCTGGGTGACCAGCGTCACCTCTGCGGCTGCCGGCCCGCCCTAAGCTGAGCGAGGATCCGTACACGCCACCGCGCGGGGCGGCGGCAGCTTCGGTGAATCAGGGGCCATGTCAGATGATTCCAGGGGCATGACTGGGAGGATCGTCCGGCGCGAACGGCTTACAGGGGTCGTCGCGGTGCTGCTGCTGCTGCCGCTTGGCGGATGCTCCCCCGGGCGCCCCGCCGCCAATCGCACCCAGCTGATCCGCCCGCTCGCCACCCACCCTGTAGATCGGCTCCTCGCCGCGCCGGCACCGCTCGATGCGCCGGAATCGTATCTGTGGTCCGATCGGCAGCGCTTCCAGTTCGACCTTCAGCATCACATCGCGGATCTGCATCGGCAGGCCGGCGTGCTGCGCACCGGCCTCTCGACCGCAGCGGGGCCGGCACCTCAGGAATCGTTGCGCGCGATTCGGCAGGCCGAGACGCACCTCCTGGTCGAGCTTTCCCGCCTGAGCGCGGCAACCCCGCAGAGCTGGGACCGCGTGCGGCTCGACGTGCTGGAGGCGGTGGTCGATCTGGGCCGGGCGATCGAACGCGCACGGCTGGCGGCATCGCCCAGCCGCGCGGCTGCGATTACCATGTGACCCCGGGCGCAGAAGCGTCGGTCCGGTCGTAGATCTTCCCCAGCCAGCGCGTCAACCACGCCGCCTCCCAGGCGAACACGACGGTTCCCGCGAGCGTGCCCGCCGCGGCGCCGAGCGGCCCTCGGCCGACGGCATGCATGGCTACGAGTCCGATCGCCGCGGGCGGCGTGAGCAAGAGAACGAGCAGCAGCGCGAACACGACAGTCGCGAGCAGGTTCTGACCCAGCGCCTCGAGTCCACCCGCGCCGTCGCCGACGGCGGACATCCAGGCGGGAAACAGCAGGGCGGCCCCGTTCTGGAGCAAGAGGGCGACAAAGTTGAGCAGCGGCAGTAGCACGATGACGGCAGCCAGGGCACCGGTGCGCTGCGCCAGCGTGAGCCCGCCACTAGGTTCCTGGATCAGCGCGATCCACGCCGCCCCCAGCAACCCGTACTGGATGAGGCTGAGGGAGACGGTTGACGCCGCGGCTTCTGCTGCGATCACGGCGCGCCCCGGGAGGGGAAAGCTTCGCAGCACGTCGAGCTGACGCAGATCGCGGCGGAGGTCGTTCCGTACCCACTGGGGCCCGAGCAGCACGGAGAAACCGCCCCAGGTGACAGCGAGCGCCGCCGCCCCGCGCGTGATCCCTCGCTCGCCGGCCAGCGATGCGACCGCAAGGCCGCCCAGCAGCGCCGTATAGGACAGCAGGATGAAGCCAATGCGCCGCTGGCGAAAAACGGTGGCGAGGTTTTTCCAGACCAACGCGGTGGCGGGCCGGCCCCTGGCCGCCAATGGCAGCAGCGTGGGGGACGCGGCGCCGCGCGGGCGGGACGGTCCGCGATCAGCGCCCCGCCGAGCCCGCTGCAGCGACCATTCCGCCGCCGCCTCCTCGAACGCTGCGTCTGAGCGAAGGACCCAGACATAGTGCAGCAGCAGCAGCAGCACTGCCGGTCCCACCGCCGCAGTCCATGCCATCGAGTCGGCGGCCGTCAAGGGCGCCATGGCCATGCGAAACGGCTTGAGCAGCCAGCCGGAGAGCGGTGCGTGGGCCATGGCGTCAGCTGCCGCCACTAAGGCCGACGGTCCCTCGGCCCCGAGCGTCGCGAGGGCGGGGAGCGCTGCGACCAGCCCGCTGATCACCGCGGCAGCGCCGCTGGCGGCCAGCGTGAGCGACACGGCGCGGTGCCGCAACGCCTGCCACCCGTGCTCGGCCACGCTCCGGCGGACGAGCGCCGCGCCGGTCCGGTGCAAGGTGATAGTCGAGAGCAGAAGCCAGAGGGCGAGGGCTCGCTGCCAGGATGAAATCCCGCCCTGCCGGCTGAGCAGCAAGGTCCAGATGGCCACGTTGAGCAGGATCAGAAGCTGGAGCCGGACCATCTTGTAATGGAGCAGGGTCCGTCGTGTCAGCGGGCCGGGAAACAGGAACGTGACTTCGGGCGGGGAGAACGCCAGTGCGCGGCGCTCACTCCCGAAGGTCCAGCTCCAGACCGCCACGCCGACCAGCATGACGCCGCCGAGAAGCTCGGCGGTGTGGGGGGCGATCGCTGCGGACGGGAGCGGGGTGGGCCGCTGGCCGGCGAGCAGGCCCGCGACGTAGGCGACTCCCAGCACGAATGCGATGAGATATCGAGGGCGACGAAGCTGGGCGGCTCGGAATCGCAGCCGGTTGGCGACCGTGCGGGCGGTGAGATACGCGAGCGCCCCGCTCATGGCGTGGAGTCCGGCTCTCCTACCAGCGCGAGAAAGACCGCTTCGAGCGGTTGTCCGGCCAGTGCCGGCCGTTCGGCGACGATGTCGCCGATGGTCCCGAACGCGACCGCGCGGCCGTGGTTCAGCACCAGGACCCGGTCGCAGACCTCCTCGACCAGATGGAGCAGGTGAGAGCTCAGGAGCACTGCTGCTCCGGCCGAGGCACGAGCGGCGATCGTGGCCTTCATCCGCCGGATCCCGACCGGATCGAGTCCCGTCAGGGGCTCGTCCAGTAACAGGGCCCGCGGGTCGTGCAGCAGACCGCACGCGATCGCCAGCTTCTGCCGCATCCCGCGCGACAACTCCCCGGGAAGAATGCGGCGTTTGTCGGTCAACTCGAGCTCGTGCAGCAAGACCGGGATCCGGTCGGCTGCGTCCGCCACGCCGTATAGCCGCCCGATGAATCGCAGGTGCTCGTCAACCGTGAGATAGTCGAACAGGTGCGGCTCGTCGGGAATGAACGCGAGCGCGGCCTTGGCCGCGACCGGCTCGCGTTCGATATCGTGACCGGCCACCCGGACACGACCGTCGCTGGGGCGCACGATGCCGGCGATCGAACGCAGCGTCGTGGTCTTGCCCGCGCCGTTCGGGCCGACCAGACCGACGACCTCCCCGGCGGAGACGCTGAACGACAGGCTCTGGACTGCCCGGAACTCCCCGTACAGCTTTGAGAGAGAGTCGACTTCGATCACGTGAGCTCCATGCGCGGCTACTGGCTCAGGATTCTACTCGGCGCCCTCGGCATCTTCGCCGTCGGCATGGTCATCGTCACCGCCGTCAACGCGGTGAAAGGCCGGGTGCGATCGGT
>DASSUE010000129.1:0-2162 GCA_035707305.1 Gemmatimonadales bacterium | reverse complement strand
AGGCGAAGCCGGTGAGCGGGTACATTCCGTCGTTCCTGTTCTTCGACTGCCTGCGCAACCGGGAATTCCCCACCACCGTCACGATCCGCGACGGCCGCACGCTCGACTACCTACCGGAGCCCGACATCTTCCACCACATCGCCAGGCACGTGCCGATGCATACCGACCGCGCGTTTGCTCACACATTGGTGCGGTTCGGGGATTGCGCGCACACGGCCGCCGAGCTCACCGCAGCCATCGCGGACCAGGACGAGCGCATTCGGCGGGCGACAAGCATTATCAAGGCGATGGCCCGGTTCTTCTGGTTCACGGTGGAGTTCGGCCTCATGCGGGCCACGGATGGCCTCAAGGCGTACGGCAGCGGGCTCTTGAGCTCATTCGGTGAGCTGGCCCACTCGATCGACTCGAGCGCCGTCCAGCGGTACCCGATTCAGCTCGAGTGGGTTATCAACCAATATTTCGAGATCGACCACTTCCACCCGCTCTATTTCATCGTCGATTCGTTCGACCATCTCTACGATTCGGTCGGTCAGCTCGAGCGCTGGATGAAGGCGGGCCGGCTCGACAATGTCGCACCCGGCGAGCCGTCGATCAGCGAGCCGGATTTGCGGAGCTTCCTCGAGGCGACGGCGCGAGCGTCGTAGCTGAACAGCTTGAAGTGGCGCCCCCCGGCAGGCATATTTCGGCCACTTCGCGGTCGTTGCGGGAGTAGCTCAGTTGGCAGAGCGTCAGCTTCCCAAGCTGAATGTCGCGGGTTCGAGCCCCGTCTCCCGCTCTCTTGTTCACCAGCCTTGCTTCACCTCATTGCTTCGATGAGCGAGCCCCCGACGGCGATATCCCTACTGTTGGGGGCTCGCGTTGGATGCCTATCCGATCACTCGACGTTGCACCCGCCGCTCAGCTCAGCATCGCACCAGAGGTCCTTCGATTTTACCTGAAGCCTAGGCGTTGAAACGCTGGTGGCGCTTGCATTTAGAGCTCGGCGTCGCCATCTTGGCCGCCATGATCAGGGTCTCGGCCGTAGAACATGATTCGATTGCTCAGGAACTGGGGCTACGGCCGGGCAGCGAGCTTCTGACGGTGAACGGGCAGGTATTGGAGGATTTTCTCGACTGGGAGTTCCTCACCGCCGAGGATGCCTTTCTCCTCCATGTGCGGCAACCTGATGGTGAGGAGATCGAGTTCGACATTGAACGTCCGCTGGGCGAGCCGCTTGGCGTGACCTTAGAGCCGCCGCGGATTCGCCGCTGCGCCAACCGGTGCGACTTCTGTTTCGTCGAAGGCAACCCCTCCGGACTGCGCGAGGCCCTCTATATCCGGGACGACGATTATCGGCTATCGTTTCGCTACGGTAACTTCGCCACGCTCACCAATCTCAAGCCGCACGATATCGCCCGGATCATCGCATACCGTCTGTCGCCGCTCTACGTCTCGGTCCACGCCACCGACCCGGTCATTCGGCGCTGGCTGCTGCGCAACCCCCTCGCGCCGGATGTAATTCCTCAGCTCCAATCGCTCGCCGCAGAGGGCATCGCGTTCCACACCCAGATCGTGATGCAGCCGGGTGTCAACGACGGCGCGGTACTCCGCCGATCGCTCGCCGATCTCTACGCCCTCGACTCGGCGGTGCTCAGCTGCTCGGTCGTGCCCGTCGGACTCACCGAGTTCAGCGGACATCACAAGGTGCGCGAGCCGACACGCGACGAGTGTCGCGCCGCCGTGGCGCTGGTCGAGGAGCGTGCCGAGATCGCCCAGCGGGAGCGGGGACAACACTGGGTCTTCGGGGCCGACGAGCTGTACCTTCGCGCCGACCTGGAGCTCCCGCCCGCGGAGGTCTACGACACCTTCGATCAAGTCGAGAACGGGGTCGGCGCGGTGCGCTGGCTCCAGCAGAGGATCCACGACGAGGCGCCATCCATCCGGGGTTGGTCCGGCCGCCGGATCGGGGTCGTGACCGGGACCGCGATGGCCCGCCTGATGCCCGGCGTGCTCGCGCCGCTTCAGGCGGTGACCGGCGCCACGCTCGACCTGATCCCGGTCGAGAACACGTTGTTCGGCCCCAGAGTGACGACCGCCGGGTTGGTGCCGGGTGCCGCCATCGCCGCCGCCCTCTCCGACCGCCGCGATCTCGACCTCGCGCTGCTCCCGGGCGAGGCGGTGAA
>DASSUE010000128.1:0-5294 GCA_035707305.1 Gemmatimonadales bacterium | reverse complement strand
GCGATCGCGCGGCGGAAGACCGCTATCTGGTGCTGAGTAACGACATCGGCGACTGGATCGGCGGGCTCCACTTCACCCTCCGTGGCGGCGTCGCGCATCTCGAAGACGTGGCTGTACTTCCGAGCGAACGCCACCAGGGGCACGCCCACCGGCTGCTGGCCGCTTTCGAGGGGCACGCGGTCGAATCGGGGGCCCATATGGCGGAGTTCTGGACCGACGACCTTGAGTCGGAGGCTCTCCTAGGTGCCCTGGGGTGGCGCGTGCTGTTGCGGCGTGAAGGCTACATTGGACACCGTACCTGGGTGCTGATGGAGAAGGCCCTGAGGCCCGATTCCGACACCGCCTGACCTCGCTCGCACGCGATTAGCTTTCACGGGACCAGCCGCAGTATGTTTGCGGGCTGGTCTCTTTGCGTCTTAGGCCGCTTCGACATGCCCGGATCCTCATGAGCCTGACCGACTCCGCGCGGGTGCTGTTGTCCAAGATCGAAGTGCTTCGGGATCTGGAGGCCAGGGTCCGGGAGCTGATGGATGCGCACGAGCAGAAGCGGGACCTGTGGTATCCGTCCGACCTGATCAGCCCGCCCGCCGACACCTGTCCTGACACCTGGTACGGCGAGCTGCGCAAGCGCGCCGCCGGGATCCCCGATGCCGCCCGGGCGGCGCTGGCGCTGAACACGCTCACCGAAGAGGGCCTGCCGCACTTCCACCGGCTGCTCGCGGTGTATCTCGAAGACGACAGCTATTGGCGGATCTGGAACAATCTGTGGACGGCGGAGGAAGATCGGCACGGCGTGGTGCTGCACGACTACACCCGGGAGACCCGGATCCTGGACCAGCGTCGGTTCGAGGAGATGCAGTTCGGCTATCTCCGCGCCGGGTTCCACCCCGAGTGGGACAAGGATCCCTACCGCGTGTTCGTATACACGACGTTGCAGGAGCGTGCGACCCAGTTCTCCCACGCCGAGACTGGCAAGGTGGCCGGCGAGTACGAGCCGGCGATCGCGGAAGTGCTCGCCAACGTGGCGCGGGACGAAGCCCGACACTACACGTTCTACCGGACCGTCTTCAGCGAGATCCTCGAGCGGGACCCGGATCAGGCGCTCCACTCGGCATCCCTGATAATGCCTGGGATCCAGATGCCGGGCGCGAGCATGCCGGGCTTCAAGGAAATGGCGGACGTCATCCGCCGGGCCGGGATCTACGGGCCGCGCGACTACCTGAGGATCGTGCAGGAGCAGATCAAGTACTGGCGAATCGAGAGCCTCACCGGACTGAGCGAGCTGGGGCGGGCCGCCCAGGACAAGATCCTCGCGATCCCCGATCGGCTGCGGCGGGTGGCCGAGCTGATCGAGACCCGGAGCCGGGCCAAGACGTTCAGCTTCGACGTCGTGTTCAACCGCGAATTCGCGATGGAATGATCCGCTACGCAGCTGAGAGGGTGCTGCTCGCCGCAGCGCTCTGGGGCTGCGGCAACACTGCGTCGGACGCGGCCTCGGACCGCGGGCGCGGGCTCGAGAGTGTTCCGCCCGAACTGCGCGACGCCGCCTTCCTCGGCCGCGAGATCTTCGAGCTGGTGGATCGGGCGGCCGACTACAAGGGTTCCCACCGCGGCAAACCTCCCCGCTCGCTCAAGCAGATGGGTCTCGACAGTCTGGCGGGTCCGGTTGTCCGGCGTATTACCACGGTCAGCGACTCGTCGGTCGTGACCGTCGCGTACCGGCAGCCCCGCGGGCGAACCGTCGCCTCCTGCGAGGCCAACGCGAGCATCCTGGAAGAGGCCGCCCTCAACGAAGGGCGGTTCACGCTGGTTTGCACCACGCCCTCCGGTTCCATCACGAAGCACGAGGTCCCCGGGAAGTGATCGCCATCGTGCTGGTGGACGTGGTGCGATGGCTGGTCGTTGGTGCCCTGGCGTATGCCGCGGTCGTCGCCGCCACCCACTGGGCGGTCCGATCGCACAAGCTCACCCCCTTCGGCGCCTGGCCCCGGACGGTTCGGCGCCTCAGCGATCCCGTGCTGCAGCCGATCGAGCGGCGGCTGGTTCGCGCCGGTGGGATGCCGCAGAGCGCGGCGTATTGGCTGCTCGCCCTGGTGGTGATCGGTGGACTTCTCCTGGTCTCCCTGGTCAAATGGGCGATCGGCTTCGTGTACTCGCTCGGCGCGCTCGCCGGCGCGGGGCCCGAGGTCTGGCTGGTCACCCTGCTGTCCTGGACCTTCACGATTCTGCGGTTCGCTCTCCTGATACGGGTGATCGCGTCGTGGTTCGGGATCTCGCTGTACAGCCGGTGGATGCGGCCGGTCGTCGCGCTGACGGAGTGGATCCTCGAGCCGTTGCGGCGGGTGCTGCCTCCGTTCGGGCCGCTGGACCTGAGCCCGTTGGTCGCGTACTTCATCCTGTGGCTCGCGGAGCGGGTCATCATCGGGGCGTTCATCTGAGCCGCCGGCCGCGCGGCTGCTGGTGAACGGCGTGATCAGGTTGACCGACGACGGGGTACGGATTCAGGTCTGGGTTCAGCCCGGCTCGGCTTGCACGGAAATCGTCGGGGAGCACGGAGACGCGCTCAAGATCCGGGTCGCGGCGCCTCCGGCGGGTGGCGCGGCCAACGAGGCGCTGGTAGCGTTGCTGGCGAAGCGGCTCGGCGTGGCTCGGGCGGCAGTCGAGGTAGCGCGCGGCGGGTCCGGACGGAGCAAGACAGTGCTGGTCCGAGGCCTTCGCCCGGAAACAGCGGCCAGCCGGCTAGGCCTCTTGAACTTTCGGGCGGGGGGCCCGTAAGTTGCCTCTGCACGGCACAATTGATTCCGTGGTGATTTGCGGCAGCTTGCGGCCACGTTAAACAACCAGCTAAACGCCCTCCCCCGGGACGTTTGGCTTCCCGGGGCTTCTGTTTTTCAGGGAGTGGAAGTGACCCCAACCAACCCGTTCGCCTCGCGCGACGCACGCGTTGCCCGGCTGAGACCGCTCCTGGAGGAGCGGATCCTGGTGCTGGACGGCGCGATGGGAACGATGATCCAGCGTTACCGGCTGGATGAGGCGGGGTTCCGGGGTGAGCGGTTCCGCGATTGGCCGCGGGAGCTCAAGGGAAACAGTGATCTGCTGGTGCTGAGCCGGCCCGACGTCGTGAGCGAGATCCACCGGGCGTACCTCGAGGCCGGCGCCGACATCATCGAGACCAACACCTTCACGGCTACGGCCGTAGCCCAGGCGGACTACGGCACCGAAGCGCTCGCGGTCGAAATCAACGCCGCCGGCGCGCGCATCGCCCGCGCCGCGGCCGACGAGTTCGAGGGTCGTGATGGCCGTCCCCGATTCGTGGCCGGGGCCCTCGGTCCGACCAATCGGACGGCGTCGATTTCGCCCGATGTCAACGATCCCGGGTTCCGCGCGATCACCTTCGACGAGCTCGCGCGAGCGTACGCGGATCAAGCCCGCGGGTTGCTCGACGGCGGCGCGGACCTGCTCCTGGTCGAGACCATCTTCGACACGCTCAACGCCAAGGCCGCCATCTTCGCGATCGAGACGGTCTTCGACGAGCGGGGAGAGCGAGTGCCGGTGATGATCTCCGGCACCATCACCGATGCCAGCGGACGCACGCTCTCCGGCCAGACCGTGGAAGCCTTCTGGTACTCGGTGATGCACGCGCGGCCGCTCTCGATCGGGCTCAATTGCGCCCTCGGCGCCAGGCAGCTTCGCCCCTACGTCCAGGATCTCTCGCGCGTGGCCCCGGTGTTCGTCACCGCGTATCCCAACGCGGGCCTGCCCAACGCCTTCGGCGGGTATGACGAGACGGCCGAGGACATGGCGAAGGTCATCCGTGAGTTCGCGGAGTTGGGCATCGTCAACGTGGTGGGCGGGTGTTGCGGCACGACGCCGGCCCACATCCAAGCGATGGCGGAAACGGTGCGGGGACTGCCCGCGCGCCGGCCGCCCAGCCCACCGTCCCGGCTCCGGCTCTCCGGACTCGAGCCGCTGGTGATCGGCCCCGAGACCAATTTCGTCAACATCGGCGAGCGCACCAACGTGACCGGCTCTCGGAAGTTCGCCAAGCTGATTCTCGAGGAGCGCTACGAAGCGGGGCTCGACGTCGCACGCCAGCAGGTGGAGAGCGGCGCGCAGGTGATCGACGTCAACATGGACGAGGGCATGCTCGACTCCGAGCGTGCGATGACGCGGTTCCTGCGGCTGATCGCGGCGGAGCCGGACATCAGCCGGGTGCCCGTGATGATCGACTCGTCCAAGTGGTCGGTGATCGAGGCAGGGCTCAAGTGCGTGCAGGGCAAGGGCGTCGTCAACTCCATCAGCCTGAAGGAGGGTGAGGCGGCGTTCCTGGAGCACGCGCGGCTGGTCCGCCGCTACGGTGCGGCCGTAGTCGTGATGGCGTTCGACGAGCAGGGTCAGGCGGACACCGCCGACCGCAAGGTGGCGATCGCCACCCGGGCGTACCGTCTGCTCACCGAGCGCGCCGGGTTTCCGCCCGAAGACATCATCCTCGACCCCAACATCTTCGCCATCGCCACGGGCATCGAGGAGCACGCGGCGTACGGCATCGATTACATCGAGGCTGCCCGGCGAATCAAGGCGACGTTGCCGCAGGCGAAGGTGAGCGGCGGCGTCAGCAATGTCTCGTTCTCGTTCCGGGGGAACGATCCGGTGCGCGAGGCGATCCACTCGGTGTTCCTCTACCACGCGATCCGCGCCGGCATGGACATGGGGATCGTGAATGCCGGCCAGCTCGCCATCTACGAAGACATCCCGCGTGAGCTGCGGGAGCGGGTGGAAGACGTCGTGTTGAACCGACGCCCCGACGCGACCGAGCGTCTCCTCGAGATCGCGGAGCGAGTGGGACGAGAACGGGCGAGAATGGGCGAGAGCGGACGAGAGCGGCTCGAATGGCGCACGAAGCCGGTGCATGAGCGGCTCACCCACGCGCTGGTCGAGGGCATCGCCGACTACATCGTCGAGGACACGGAGGAGGCTCGGCAGCTGTTCGACCGGCCTATCGAGGTGATCGAAGGTCCGCTGATGGACGGCATGAATGTCGTCGGGGACCTTTTCGGATCGGGCAAGATGTTCCTGCCCCAGGTGGTCAAGAGCGCGCGGGTGATGAAGAAGGCCGTGGCGCATCTCGTGCCGTACATCGAGGCGGAGAAACAGGCCGCGAACGACCTCCGGGCGAAGGGAAAGGTCCTGCTCGCCACGGTCAAGGGCGACGTGCACGACATCGGGAAGAACATCGTGGGCGTGGTCCTGCAGTGTAACAACTACCAGGTGATCGACCTCGGCGTGATGGTCCC